>JASEGY010000680.1 GCA_030019105.1 bacterium
GAATCACTCTCACAAGCCCCGCTAACCTTTAGGGTAACAGAATAACTTCCAGGTGATGGCCTTCCTATTAGCCTATATTTAGATAGACACACAACTTATAAATCAAATGCTAAGCCTACTATAGAAGAGCAGTTAAATAACAAAGAACCAAAAAGTCAATTTGGAAGAGCAGTTAAAGAATTAGATATAGCTATTAAGTATGCTTATTCCCCACAAGCAAAAGGAAGAGTTGAAAGATTATTTAAGACATTACAAGATCGTCTTATTAAAGAAATGAGACTAAAGGGAATTAGCACTATTAAAGAAGCAAATAAGTTCTTAAAATACTATTTACCCATATACAATAAAAGATTTAGTCATAAATCTAAAGAAAGAGAAGATCTTCATAGGACATTATCTAAAGATATAAATATTGATAACATTCTTTGCCTAAAGACAACCCGTACCCTAAGAAATGATTTTACTGTAGCTCATAATAAGAAGCTTTATCAAGTAGAAGAATTTATCATTTCTAAGAAAGTTATGGTTGAAGAAAGAGTAAATGGTAAACTATTTATAACTTCTAATAATAAATCTTTAAAATATAAAGAAATATTAAAAGAACCAAAGAGAAAAGAGCTAAAAAGATCTCCTTATGTATCTAAAGCAACAAATAATTATAATTTACATCTACCAATAGATTTTACACCAGAAACATTTACTGTTAATGAAGAAATATTAGTAAAAAGCGGACATTTTTAAATTGCCAAAAAGAGGACATTTTCATTTTGCCTTGACAAAGATATTTATTTTTCTTGACAATTTAAGCCATTTTTAGCATAATAGCATAATATTAGAGGTAGTCTTGTAGTTATTTGCAAAATTATCTTAGGTATCTATTTATTATTTGCCTTGAAAAAATAAGTATAAGTATTTTAAGTATTTATTGAATGACTGGCAAATGCTAAAAAGTGGCTGAAGGATGATTAAAATATTCTAGAAGGCTAGAAAGGTTTTCTTGTACTTAATAATATTATCGTTAAGGGGATAGAATTGCTATCTTGCTTCTATCTTTAAAGAGATATTATAGGACAGGGAGAAAAATAAAAAGGAGGATAGGATGCGAGGTAGTAAACTTTATGTAGGGAATCTTAGTTATTCTGTAACTAATGATCAATTGGAAGAATTATTTGCTAATCATGGTGAGGTTAAACAAGTTAATATAATTGAAGGTAAAGGTTTTGGATTTGTTGAAATGTCTTCTCCATCAGAAGCTGAAGGTGCAAAAGAAGCATTAAATGGTACTGAGTTTTCTGGAAGAACTCTAAAAGTTGATGAAGCTCGGCCACCAAAAAGTGACAACAAAAGAAGTGACAATAGAAATAGAGGATATCAAAGATATTAAGATATTTGATATCCCGAATCTGAATTGTAATGACAGCAAGTAGTCACTAAAATTGTCCAAAATAATTCTACTTTTGTTCCTGCCTACGTACTATGTCAAGAGTTATCTTGACAGCGCTTAGTTTTCTTTTTGTTTTTTGTTATAAAGATTATTTTTATAG
>JASEGY010000681.1 GCA_030019105.1 bacterium
ATCCGCAATCTGCAATCCAAAATTGGTTTGGTTGCGGCCAGAGGCCGCGCTATGAGGAAAGCTTGCGAATACTTCGGGAGCTTGGCAACAAGCGCAGTATCGCTCAATCTCTTCACCAGTTGGGGATAATTTCCCGGGATCAAGGAGACTACGCCAGTGCCCGCCGGCAATATGAGGAGAGCCTGCGGATAAGACGGAAGCTTGGTAATAAGCGCTCCATCGTTTCCACGCTTCACCAGTTGGGCATGCTGGCCGAGAATGAAGGTGATCTTAAAGAGGCCGCGGCATACTTTTCCGAGGCCCTGCAGATGTTTGAAGAATTAGGCGCACCTGAGACGGCTATCGCCAAAAAAGACCTGAAGCGGGTGCAGAGCGCTCTTTAGCGGGATAAACTAAGGGCAGGCCATTGGTCTTGCCGGCGATGTTCATCGTTTCGGCCATTGTGACTCTCCAGAAACCAGGTTTCTTGAAGAAACCTGGTTTCTTCGGCGCTCTGGTGGCCGAAACGATAAACAAGGCCGTCAGATGGTAGTCTGGAGCAGATTAAAGGCTCAGAAAAGAGCAGGTTAGTTTGGTTATTTCTCGGCCTTGATCATCGTTTTGGCCAATAGTAACCTTCCCGAAAGCTTGAAGCTTTCGGGAAGGTAAGGTTGCAAGTGTCTCACTGGCCGAAACGATGATCAATGCCTATTTCTCTGTTTAGGCTGGCGGATGTAACCCTAATTTTCGCCAGTGGCCGCGTAAGCGGACCATAAAGTCTCTACCGTCGCTCGACCGGTGGCCGTGCGGCCGACGATCCAGGTGCCATCGTCACCCCAAGTGAAATGCCGCGACCACTTCTGTTGACGGGGGTGGAATAAGCGGACCCGGCGTCCCACTGCCATTAAGTTAAGGGTAACTTTTTATGGTAAGGTGATATAGGGAGTATGTAATTCGTCCCGCAGTCACCTGTGAAGGGAATTTACCCTTTAGGGTTTCATTTGTAGCACAATACCAAGAGGATGAAAGGCTAAAGCCTAAACTCCTACCTTGCCAACCTATTGTGTTTCAAAAGCTTCGGCTTAACTTAATGGCAGTGACCCGGCGTCCTGTCATCGAGTCGAGGCCATGGGTTTGTGCCAGCTTATGACTGTTGCACCCGAAGCAGGCCAGCGCCAGATTCTCCAGGGTGGTGAGTCCGCCTGCAGCCAAGGGGAGAATATGATCCATAGATTACCCCTTTTGAGGCACTTTGGAAATCTCAGATACCCACAATTCTGCCTCGGGTCGCTGAAAAAAATCGACATGTGCAATCAAAGTAATGGGACGCAGATTTGCGACCTGTGCAAACGGGTTTCCTTGGTGACATAGATCGTAAGCCCCAACGGGGCGTAATATTGTTTTGCAAACGTAGAAAAGGGAGGCAGCCAAAGAGCATCGACCCATATAAACTTGCTTGACAACTTAGCGATAGTTATGTATAATATTATGTGTAACATAATATGGAAAAAGGAGGGTAACACAATGAAGACGATTCAGGTTCCAATAGATACACCATTGTT
>JASEGY010000682.1 GCA_030019105.1 bacterium
AAAGCCTAAACTCCAATCTTCAACCAACCCCAGAATCTTTTTCTTAAGCACTATAAAAAGCCTTGGTGGTGTGAACGGTTCCAAATTTTCAAAAAAGGTCTAAAGTTTCCTCCTCTTTTTGCCGATATTAATAATGCAAGCTGAGAATTCCTATAGTTCCCCTCCCAAAGGATCTGTAGAGAAGACTCAATTGCACAACTCTCATGTAAAGGCTAAACGGGTGGCGGCTCTCGTTTAGCTTTTTTTTCCCCTTTATTTCCTTACAGTTTTTCTCCGCTCATGCCCATCATTCCCCTTAGCTTAGCTCCGACCTCTTCAATAAGATGCCGGCCATCCTTATCTCTGAGAGCATTATAAGCCGGGCGTCCCGCCTGATTTTCCAGGATCCACTCCCTGGCAAAGGAACCAGTGACAATTTCGTCTAATATCCGCTTCATTTCAGCCCTGGTAGATTCATTAACCACCCGGCGTCCGCGGGTCAAATCCCCATATTCAGCCGTATCACTGATGGAATACCGCATGCCGCTAATGCCGTGTTCAAAGATAAGATCAGCAATAAGCTTCACTTCATGACAGCATTCGAAATAAGCGATTTCCGGCTGATAGCCGGCTTCTACCAGGGTATCAAAACTGGCCCGGATAAGTTCAGTCAGCCCTCCACAAAGAACCACCTGTTCTCCAAAGAGATCGGTCTCAGTCTCTTCGGCAAAGGTGGTTTCAATAACTCCTGCCCTGGTTCCTCCGATCCCCCTGGCGTAAGCCAGACCAATCTCATGAGCATTACCGGAAGAGTCCTGCTTTACGGCCAGCAGATTGGGAACCCCTTTACCTTCGCAATAAAGTCGTCTAACCAGATGGCCCGGTCCTTTGGGAGCCACCATAATAACGTCGATATCTTGCGGGGGAACAATCTGGTTAAAATGAATGTTGAAGCCGTGGGAAAATCCAAGGACATTGCCCGGTTTCAGATTAGGAGCAATATGCTCTTTATACACGGCGGCCTGGAACTGGTCAGGAACTAACATCTGGATGAAATCAGCCTCTTTCGCGGCCTGGCCGGCAGCAGCTACCTTCATCCCATCCTTCACCGCCCTCTGCCAGGCAGCGCTTCCCTCTACCTCGGCGACAACTACATTGAGTCCGCTGTCTTTAAGGTTTTGCGCCTGAGCGTGTCCCTGGCTTCCATAACCAATAACAGCAATTAACTTGTCTTTCAGGACTTCCAAATTGGCATCCTGATCATAATAAACTTTAGCCATCTTAACTATCCTCCTTTTTAGATTTCGGATTTCGGATTTTGGATTGCGGATTGCGGAAATAAAACCTTCTTCCTCAATTCCACATCTAAAATTCGGGCATGGTTCAAATCAGGGTGACATCGACCTTCCCGAAAGCTTAAAGCTTTCGGGAAGGTCGCCCGCAAAGTGTTACCCTAAACCGACACTTTCTGAACCATGCCAAAATTCGTTATTCTCTCGATTATTTCTCACCATTCGCTTAATTTTTTGACTAAAAGTTTATTTTCAAGGCCACCGGA
>JASEGY010000683.1 GCA_030019105.1 bacterium
GATGTTCAGCAGATGGATAAGTTAAAAGATCCTGACGAATATATCGATGGATCAGGTAATTTCTTAAGTTATCAGACCTTTGACCTAAAGATAATCCCTAACAGAGATGAGATAGTCTATGGAAAAGACCCTGATCTATACTGGATGAGATCGAATATATCATGGGGGCATAGGGAATGTGATTCTCCTGCTAATTGGACAAAAGATATTCCATATTTTGGTCCTGATGATGTTGGTAGTTATTCTCCAAAAGGGCCAGCCTTCCATGATAGTTGGAACGATGAAGGCGAGACAGCATCCGATGAACATAAGTGGTATTCTAAGAGTGGGCCTTCAGTGACCAATTCGGGTTATACCATCCCGAAGGTCGGGCTGATCGAAGGGAGGGTGACTGTTAATAAAGATGGAAGGCCTGTAGCTGGTGCAACCGTAAAGGTGATAGATAGATATCGCTCGGCCACAACAGATATTGATGGAAGATATAAGATCGCCCTTCCTGCTGGAAGCTATCAAATTCAGGCAGGAAAAAGCGGGTATGGAAATGCGGCACTTTCCATAACATTGAATTCAAAAGATACCATTCAGGCTGACTTTGTCCTGGGAACAAATTATATTTCCTATCCGGAAGCAGCAGAAGGCACTATAGATAGGGTCCAGGCTGCACCTGGAGTTACCGATGAGTATATATTCGTAAGTGGTCATGGAGTATCAGAGGAGATTATTATTAAGTATGGAAAAACTTTTATTGGCATTCCTGAACCTTTAATTGGGGTCGACTATGAGAGTAGTAATGGAATTGATTATGATTTTGAGTGGTTTATCACTCAAAGAAGTGAATCTGGATGTAAAATAACATTAGAAGTTAATAGAAACAACAATGGGGGAGATGATGAGATTCATTACGAGTTAAATTGGCAAGTCTCAGGTATAGTCAAATTCATAAAGATTACAGGAAAGGTTGTGTCAAACAATGGCTATAAACTTGAGTATGGAAAGGGGGATTCTCCTACAACCTGGACAACCATCAAAAAAACATCTGCCTCTGTATCGATAATAGATGGACTATTAGGAGATTGGGATATAGAGGGTTTATCAGATGGCAGATATTCCATAAGGTTGGTAGTAGATGGCAAGGATGAGGATATCCGAAAGGTTACGATAAAAGTAGAAGATCCCACCCCACCGAGCAAGCCGGTGGTGACCGATGATGGAGATGCGACCTCTGATAATACTAAACTGCACGCTGAGTGGTCTTCCTCTTCCGATACAGAGTCGGGCATTGCCGAGTATCAATATGCCATCGGGACGACCTCCGGAGGGACAGATGTGGTTGGCTGGACTTCAACCGGAACCACTACTGAGGTGACTAAGAGCGGATTAACTCTTACCTGGGGCCAGACTTACTATTTTGCGGTCAAGGCTAAAAACGGCGCCGGGTTGTGGAGTGAAGCCGGCATAAGTAATGGAATAACTATTACTCTTGTAGATTACAAAGATATCAGAGAAGAGACAAGAAGTGGCAAAAGCTACACCT
>JASEGY010000684.1 GCA_030019105.1 bacterium
CCGCAATCTGCAATCCAAAATTGGTTTGGTTGCGGCCAGAGGCCGCGCTAAGGGTGAGAAGTTACAATACTATGTCCCAAGGCAGATAGAGATTATTAACCAGCTAAACCGTCAGATTGAAGCAAGTGAAGGTGATCCAAAGATTCTATTCAGTGGTATCCCTGGCTGTGGTAAGTCCACTGAATAAAGTCATTGCTGGTAGAGTATCCCTTGATCTGTTTGAGTCTGATGCATTAGATGAGATAATTAAATCAAGTGGTGGGGTATTACGAGAACTTTGCAAAAATGTTCAACACTGCTGTCTGTTATCAATGCAGAAAGTTGAAAGGATAAATGTTGCGATTGTAAAAAAGATGTTGGCTAACCTTTGTAATCAATTCACTCGTCAGGTTCCACCCAATACATATCCAAAGTACCGCCAGATTAATCAAACAAAGTGGATTGAAGAAGAAGAGCGGGCTCGACTTCTTAGTAGTTTAAATGTGTTAGAATATATTAACGATGAGCTGTGGTATGACCTCCATCCAATCTTAAAAATCATTATTAGTAAAACAGGAGTTACAATAGATGTCTAAATTATCTCAAGAAAAATTAGAAGATATTAAAGAATTAGCGGTACTCATCCGCTACTACTTTGATTATGAAAATCTAATAGCACACGGATAACACGGATACTACGGATTACCACGGATAAAATCAGTGCAAATCCGTTAAATCCGTGTCATCCGTGTGCTATTAAAAGGAGTAGCTATTCCTACTGATTAGGTGATTTTTTCTAAATTAAAGTACTAACGGGTAAGCACCCAACTCTTCCACTTACTGCTAATAAGTATCATATTTCGTAACTTATGTCAACTGTTTTTTATCTACGTCCCCCATAAGTCCACTTCGCTGCAAAAGCCATTGCCCCCACTCCTCTATTCCTTCGCCGGTGCGGCAGGAGATGAGAAAAAAAGGGATGTCCGGATGAAGTATCTCCAATCCCCGGCGGAAGTATTCCATGTCGAAGTCAAAGTAAGGCAGCAGATCCATCTTGTTCAGAAGCACCACATCGGCTCCCGCAAACATCCCCGGGTATTTGTAAGGTTTATCCTGCCCCTCCGGCACGCTGGAAACCACCACCGAGAGGTGCGTTCCCAATCGGAAGTTAGCCGGGCAGACGAGATTGCCTACGTTCTCAATGAAGATGAGGTTCAACTCCGCCAGGGGGAGCTGTTCCAGGGCAGAACGCACCATTAGCGCGTCCAGATGGCATGCCCCGCCGGTGTTGACCTGCACCACCGCTATTCCGTCAGCAGCAATTCGGTCGGCATCAATCGTTGAGGCCAGGTCCCCTTCGATAACCCCCACCTTTACCTCCGGAGAGAGACGGGGAACGGTGGCCAGGATCAGGCTGGTTTTCCCCGCCCCTGGTGAAGCCATCACGTTGAGCACAAATACTCCTGCCGCGTCGAACCGTGCCTTGTTCTCGGCAGCAATCTGATCGTTGGCGTTCAGGATTCGCTGAACTACGGGAATTTTCATGGCTCCTC
>JASEGY010000685.1 GCA_030019105.1 bacterium
TACTTGCTTAGCTTATTGTTTATTTCAAAGAATTGAAAAGAAAGATTTAGATTTAATTGGTATTGTTAGTTTTATTGGTTAATTGAGTTTTGATATTCGCGTAATTAGCATCACCAATAGCAATTCCTTTAAGACCTTTAAGTAGTTTTAATACATATTTACGGTCATCTATATTACCAGGAGTAATCATAAGAGAAACTAATTTTCCTAAAGAATCACAAACAGCATGTAACTTAAAGCCAAAGAAGAATATAATGGACCCCAAAATTCGGACAGGGATATATGTTACAATATAGGCTGAGAAAGGAAGTCCATTATGAAGATTACAAAGAAGAATCAACATTCCCCTGTTTTTAAAGCAAAGGTTGCTTTAGAAGCAATCAAGGAGGAAAAAACCTCGGCTGAACTTGCCAGTCAGTACCAGGTTCATCCCGGCCAGATCAGATCCTGGAAAGCAAAGGCCGTAAAAGGCCTTGAGGAGATCTTTGCAGACTGCCGGCACCGTCAGGACCAGGATAAGGATCATTTGATCGAAGAACTCTACCGCCAGATTGGGCAATTAAAGGTCGAACTGGACTGGCTTAAAAAAAAATCTGGACTTGCCGATTAAGGAGAAGAAACAGATGGTTGACAAAGAGCATCCTTGCATCTCTATTACCCGGCAAGCTGAGTTATTGGGTATCAGCCGTTCAACGCTATACTATCAGCCTAAGATTGACCAGCAAGACCTGCAGCTGATGCAACTGATTGATGAACAGTATACTAAGACCCCGTTTTACGGCTCACGCAGGATTGCTAAAGAGCTAACCCGTCAAGGGCATCATGTAAACCGCAAGCGAGTTCAACGACTGATGCGACTGATGGGCCTGGAAGCCATCTATCCACGGCCCAGCTTGAGCAAACCGCATCCAGACCATATCATTTACCCCTATCTGCTGAGGGGTGTTAAGATCACCAGACCCAATCAGGTTTGGAGTGCTGATATTACCTATATCCGCTTAAGGCAGGGCTGGGTATATCTGGTGGCTGTTATGGACTGGTACAGCCGTTATGTCTTCTCCTGGGAGTTATCGACCAGCCTGGAGTCCGATTTCTGTGTTAAAGCCTTAGAGAAGGCCCTGGTATTGGGAAAACCCGATATCTTCAATACCGACCAGGGGGCTCAGTTTACATCAGGTGACTTCACCGGCACATTAAAGGCTCAGGGCATTCAAATCAGCATGGATGGTCGTGGAAGAGCCATTGACAATATCTTTACCGAAAGGCTCTGGCGCTCCCTGAAGTATGAAGAGGTTTATCTCCATGAGTATGTATCAGTCAAGGAGGCTAGGCAGGGAATTGCCAAATATTTCACATTCTACAATCAGCAGCGTCTCCATCAGTCATTGAACTACTCAACCCCGAAGGAGGTGTATTTCCCATTTACTCAATCAATTTTTAAGGTGGCCTAAGCTGTAACAAATATAACCCGAATTTTTGTCTTGACAATTGGGTCCACTTCC
>JASEGY010000686.1 GCA_030019105.1 bacterium
CGCAATCTGCAATCCAAAATTGGTTTGGTTGCGGCCAGAGGCCGCGCTAAGAGATAGAGATCGGGTATAAAGATTTTATCGAGGCTATGCCTGCTTATACCTGGCATATGGATGAGCCGGTAGCTGATCCTGCGGCTATTCCCCTCTATTTTGTCTCTAAGCTGGCCAAGGAACATGTAACCGTTGTCTTATCAGGTGAGGGGAGCGATGAACTTCTGGCGGGTTACACCTATTGGATGAAGCTTTGGGATTATCAATTGAGGAAGTATTATCTGAATATCCCTAATCCAATCAGGAGAAGAGTAAATTCCTTAGCCAGAGCCCTTCCCTTCCAGAAGCTAAAAAACTTTGTTGATAGGGCCTCATCTGATCAGAATATCCAGAATCTCCATTCTACAACAGAGGTTTTCAGGGAAGAGGGGAAGGCCGGCTTGCTTAATAATGAATTCAGGCAGGAGGTCGGCCAGATCAATTCACTCGATATCCTTGACTACTATAATTCCAAAACTGACGCCCTCGATTATCTTAACCGGATGCTGTATATGGATTCCAAACTCTGGCTGCCAGAAGACCTTCTGATGAAAGCCGATAAGATGACAATGGCCCATTCCTTAGAACTTCGTGTTCCCTTTCTGGATCATGAGCTGGTAACATTTATTGCCGGAATGCCTTCGAATCTGAAGTCTAAGGGCAAGACAAGCAAGTACATCCTGAAAAAGGCTATGAGAGGGATATTGCCGGATGAACTGATTGATCGAAAAAAGCAAGGCTTCCCTGTGCCGATCAACAGGTTTTTTAAACACGAGATGAGAGAATTCGTCTCAGAGATATTGCTCTCCCAAAAGGCAAAAGGGAGAGACTACTTCAATTCTTCCCATGTTGAAAATTTATTAAAAAGGCATCAGGAGGAAGGCACGGATCATAGCGCTAAGATATGGGTTTTGCTTGTCTTTGAGCTCTGGTGTCGAGAATATATAGATGTATGAAAAAGCTACTGTTTGTCACTTATGGTTTCCCGCCGTTATTAAACCCCAGGGCTATTCAAGTAGTAAGAATGGCGAAGTATTTATTGAACTTTGGCTGGAGAACGACCATTCTCACGGTAGATGAGAAATCTGCCTTTGAGATATCTGATAGTGACTTGTTCAGTTTGATCCCGGAGGGAATACGAGTTGAAAGAGTTAGAACTTTTGAGCCCAAGAATTTAATCAGGATACTATATCGTTCGCTGCCACTTATATTAGCCCTTCCTGACAGTAAAATAGGTTGGGCTTATTTTGCGACTCGCAAGGGAAAAGATATCCTTAAGAAAGGCGGGTATGATCTTATCTTATCGAGTGCCCAGCCCTTTAGCAGCCATTTAGTAGGACTTAAGCTTAAAAAAGAGACAGGCCTGCCCTGGGTGGCCCATTTCAGCGATCCCTGGGTAGATAGCCCTTATTTCCCTGATTATAATATTACCCCGCAACATTTGCGTTGTCCGCGAGAATGTTACGATT
>JASEGY010000687.1 GCA_030019105.1 bacterium
AAGCCCAGTAAAATCAAGCATAAATCATAAAAGTCCCAATTTCAAAACGGTCTCCGATTCCGCCTCCCTCCGCTTCGAAAAAAGCCCTTGACAAACCGGCGAGAAAATGGTATATTCAAGTATCAGACAGTGGTAGAGTCGAACACATGCTCTACGGTATCGCTTGAGCAAGAGGCTTAATATTTTAAGTCTCTTGCTTTTTTATTGCTTGGCGCCAACAAGCCATCTATTTTCTCCCTGGCCTCACGCAGGACTTTATCCGGCTCTTCCCCATAAATTGCCCGCTCGATGGCTGTATTAACCTCATCTTCGATCTCGACCCAGCGGGGATGATTGGGTGGAGACACGGCTTCCTCCATCTGCTTTAAAAACACCGCTTCTTTGGGATGATTGAGATAGTATTCGTTATTTATGGTCGCCACAGCCGCCGGGGCAACACTCTTTACCTCCCGGCACAGTCTGACGGCGTTATCTTCTCTGATCAAGAACCGAATAAAAGAGAGGGCCTCTTTTTTATGCCGGCAACTTTTAAAGAGTACCAGCATTTCTCCGCCGGCAAAGGAGGCTGATCTTCCTTTTGTCTTAGAAGGTTTAGGAATAAGGGCCACCCCAAAGTCCAGCTCGGCTGCCTCCGCCGGGATACGTCCAAGGTTCCAGGCCCCTGAGATATGCATCCCTAAGACCCCCCGTTTAAAGGCATTATCCAGGATATCCTGCTTTTCAGCCAGACCGTATTTAGCCAGTTCAAGATAAAACTTCAGGGCCTCTTTGACCTCCGGACTATCAAGCACACATCGATTCCCATCCAGAACATCTCCCCCATTTCCCCAGGCAAAGGGCATGAATTTCTTGTAAAGGATGTACCGTTCGCCGGCATTGATCCCGTAACCGTAGATTTCAGGCCCCAGATTATGAATGGCTTTAGCTGCTTCAAGCAGTTCCTCCCAGGTAGTGGGTGGTGAATCAGGATCGAGCCCGGCCTGTGTAAAGAGTCTCCGGTTGTAGAAGAGTGCCCGCGTGCCTACTACCCACGGCAGGCCATAAATTTTTCCCTGATAGGTGACTGGCTCCCACATGCGGTATTCGTTTTTGATCGCTTCAGCTTCGGCGGTAATGTCAATCAACACCCCATCGTGGGCGAACCTGGGCACCCAGGTTGACCCCAATTCACAGATGTCCGGGCCTGTGCCGCCGGCCAGGGCAATGGTAATCTTATCTAAGCCATTAGCCCAGGTAAGCTGCTGATAATCGACGTGGATGCCCGGATTTTCGGCCTCAAATTCTTTAATCAAGGGCTCAACAATCTTCGGCTCCCAGAACTGCCACCAGGTCAGGGTTACTCCTGCCCTCTCTTCTTTTTGGCCGCAAGAAACAATAAGTAGCGCCAGAAGCATAAATGACCAACATCTGATATTCATTTTTCCCTCCATTTTTTTCTTATATCGTGGATTTCGACACCCCTTTGGGAAAAATCTCGATTTTTTAAGTGCCGATA
>JASEGY010000688.1 GCA_030019105.1 bacterium
GTGGAGAGCTGAGAGTGGAGAGTGGAGAGCTGGAGAGGTCTCAACTCTCAACTCTTCACTCTCAACTCTCACTACTATCCCCCGGAATATTGAGAAGATACCCCATTTGCATTGTTGTGGGGCGAACATTGAGTTTGACGGTGATTTGAGCGGACATATACTGCAACAGGAAAGAGAGTGTAATCATGTCATCTACAGCAGTTGCTACAGTGACAAAAATGATGGAGTCGGCCTTGTCCACCGTTTCGGCCACGGTCCATGGTTCACGGTCAATAGCCTGCGAGTTGCCTTCTATGGACTGTGTGGACTATGTGGACTTGTAGACTGTGGATTCTATCCCTATTGACCCAAACGATGAACAAGGCCGAATAGTTAAAACCGGAGGCTAAGGGAAAGGGGGTGGGTGTTGTCTGAGTTGCGGTCATGTCTGAGGAAGGCGTAATCGAGCCGGCATATCTTCCAGGTGAGGCCCAGACCGGCGGTAATTTTAGCTTCTTCGTCTTCGTCAAGTTTAGCGCCTAATCTTAAAAAGAGATTGCCGCCCGGACGGTATTCAACTCCAAGTCGGTAATTCGCATCCTTATCTTTCTCTTTGATCGTGTCCAGAGCAACCAGGACAGCATCCTTAAAGAAACCTAAGGCTATCCCCCCTCTTACTGTCTGAGGCAAAGGGTCTTCTTTGTCTTCAAAGTCGCCATCTTTCCCTATATTTTGGAAGACAAATCCAAATCTCAAGCGGCGGAAGGAAGCCCTGCCTCCCACATCAAAATAGCCGGCTTTGGTAATCTCTGCCTCTCTGTTCTTCTCGTAAATATATTTAAGGTTAGCCCCTATCTCGAAATCCCTGCCTATCTTTCCGGCCCAGGTAAGAATTCCCAGCAAATCATAGGGAGTGAAAGAAGCAATCAACGCATCCCGGTTATGCACTTCATCTAAATGAAGATAGGTCAATCCCCCGCCTACTGTCCCAAGCCTGCCCAAAAAATGAGCATAGCCGACAAATTCCTCCCGAATATCCCCGACAAAGACAGTGTGGGTGAAGGCCAGTTCTTTTCCTTGAAATCTCCCTAAACCAGCCGGATTCCAATGAAGCCCGTTTATATCATCGCTTAAGGCCGTAAAGGCTCCCCCTAAGCCTGCCGGCCTAGCGCCAATCCCGATCTTCAGCAGGCTGCTTCCGAGATCTTCCTGTCCCAGGGCAATTCCGGACCAGAGGCACACAATAAAGACGAAAATGGCCGTTTGGCTCTTTTTGGTCATCATTTTATCACCTCTGATTTTATCTTACCAGCTAAAAGCTCTTTCGTCAAGCAGAATTTTACTGCATCGGTGAAAGATACTGACCTGTGCAAACGGACTTCCTTGGTGAGACAGATCGCAAGCCCCAACGGGGCGTAACATTACAGCCCAGGGCAACGCCCTGGGTTTGAAGGGACACACTGTAATTTTGAACAATAAATTTCCTTCAATTTAAGGAATAAATTAGCCCGGAAAT
>JASEGY010000689.1 GCA_030019105.1 bacterium
TGTTATCCGTGTTCTATTAGATTTTCATAATCAAAGTAGTAGCGGATGAGCACCCACACCAGTTTATGACTGCAAAAACATCCATAGAAACAGTCCGCTTACTCCTACTTCCTGGCCAATCCGAACCCGGATATTTTCTCCAAAATCCATCCGGCTTCCTTCTTTTTTGATGATCCGATAGGGTTGACTGAACCCGGAGATAAAATCCAGGAAGAGATGAACTGAGACGCTCAGGAGAAAAAGACGGGCGATATGAGGCTCCCAAATACTTAGCAAAAGGCCAAGTATGGCATAAGCCGCCGCCCCCAAAAGTTCGTGCATCACTGTTCGACTGGCCCTTAAACCGCCCGGTCTAAACCGCCAACTCTTGAAAGTCAATAGATGATCGATGTCAGGAAGGATAGAGAAGGCGATGACAAACCACCTGTCAGCAGGCGGGAAAAAACTGCTCAGGCCAAGTCCAACGGCGGTGTGAGTTATAATGGTCATAATTGTATTTGATCTCCAACTGTGGTCCGGCTTCTCGCCACGGCACCTACCGGCAATTCTAAGACATAACGGGCTGGAACAGACGGCAGATAAGTCCGCCAGGTAGCCGGTTTAAACAGGTTAAAGGGCTTTACCCCTTCTCTAATATCCACCACTTTCAGAGAAGAAGAGAGCCAGACAAGGTCAAGGCCAAAAGACATAAAGGCCATATGAATAGCTGATCCCAGGCGGCTTTCTCCTGGAAATCGAAGTATTAAGGCCCTGGGGGCTTTCCTGAACATAAGCCCCAGAGCTCGACTAAGGAAGGTGTCAGCTAACTCAGCCTCCTGAACAAGGACTGTGCCTTTAGTCTCATTTTTTATCCGTGATGCATGGTTCGTCGTTCGTGACTTGTGCCTCACGATTCCCAATCTACGACCCACGATATCCGATCCACGATCCCCGATCCACGATATCTTAGCAGCTAATTTTATCATCAGGTAAATAAGGGGCCTTAATAAAGATACATTTTATCGGCTCAGAAGTGTCGTTTACGATGTTGTGTTTTTCATGGGGTTCAATATAAAATACATCACCAATTCCGGTTTGATATTCGACATCGTTAACTGTTATCTTTGGGGTGCCATCAAAGAAATAAAAGGTCTCCTCGGTTTCAGTATGAAGGTGGGAACCCATCTCTTCACCGGGTCTTAGCAGCATTACTCCCCAATCAATCTTTGGCCCGCGAAAGAAATATTTAGGGCCGGAATCTATCTTCCTGAATTCGTGTTGGTCCTCATTGGTCCGTTTCATCCTACTGATCCCCCTTTTATTTAATTTCGGATTGTGGATTGCGGATTGCGGATTGAGCGCAACCATCTGACGCAGAGCGTCTTGCGTAGCGTTCCCACGCAGAGCGTGGGAACGAGAGCAGTGCGGTTCCATCCTAAAAGTGTATCCTCTTCAAATTTAATGGGTATCTGTTGTAAGTTGTAAGTTGTAAGTT
>JASEGY010000068.1 GCA_030019105.1 bacterium
ATCCGCAATCTGCAATCCAAAATTGGTTTGGTTGCGGCCAGAGGCCGCGCTAAGCTCGACTAATCAATCGATATTCAGAAAATGGGTTACTAAAAATTCCTTAGATATCTCTTTATTTCATTATGATTACCTACAATACCAAATTCTAAAAGGTCACCTTGATAGCGAAAGACAACTCGTATGTCATCGGATACCCTTGCTTCCCAGAGACGAGATTTAGATCGCAACAGCTTCATACCCAGTCCCTTGGGGAGTTGTTTTCTTTCTATTGATTGGATAAGATGCTTAATGGTAGAAAATATATTGTCCTGTTCTTCCATAGAATACTTATCAAAGGTTCTATAAAACGAAGCTTTATATTCTACCTTCATGAGTTTTTCATCCGGCTTCTAAGATTCTGGATGGCTTCTTTACCTGAGCTGAATATCTCTCCCCGGTTATCTTCGGATTCAAAAAGCCGATCTAATTTATATAGTTCTTCTTCAGTAAATTTAGGCTCTACAGTCATAGGTTGCAAGATAATCATTCCATCTTTTAAGCACACATCAAAACAATCATCTTTACCAAGGCCAAGTTCCTTGAGATATTCTTTTGGTATCGTAATTTGTCCCTGAGGATTAGGCTGTCTAAGCATATCATTTTCACCCCCGCATTTTGTATTTTTGGGGCCTTGTTCATCGTTTCGGCCACGGTCCACAGTTCACGGTCAATAGCTTGCGAGTTGCCCTCTATGGACTATGTGGACTGTGTGGACTGTGGACTCTTATCCTGAATAGTCCAAACAATGAACAGGCACTAATCTCTGACACCTGACACCTGACACCTGACACCTTGATTAAATATTATCAATAAAATAGCCGAATTCCCCCAGTCTTTTTTTGACCTTTTTAACATTACTGGCCTCGATAACAATGCGATAATCTTCTGCCTTGAAGATATGTTTCCTCAATATCTCATCTTTTGCGACTAAAGAAATTAATTCCTGGTCCGGTGTCAACTTATACACGGCCATTGTTTTTTCAGGAGTTAGCGGATTGATTTTCTTCAGGATGTCATCCAGGAAGTCCTGCCAGACTTCAGGCGGTTTTGAAGAAATTTCATCCTTAAAAAACTTCACTTTCTGCGTTATATCTTTTTTTGAATAGCATTCTTTGAGGAACGAATTATAATCTACTCTGTAATGATTATCAGCTATTTTATCGGCAATTCTTTCTAAGGCCAGTGTCTTCAGGATGTCTTTTCCTTCTATATTGATAATCAACCTTCTTTCATCCAGGATTATATTTGCCTTTTCTTCCTCAAATTTCACCTCATATTTTTCAGTCAAACCTGAAATATAAGCCCCTAATTTTGTTAATCTTATATACTGCAAGCCGTCAAAAACAGAAAGATATTCATTGGTTTTTTCCTGAAAAAGGTCGTTTTGGGGAAGATTATAAGCAATATCAACCATTCCGAAGCCGGCCAATAAAAACATCGCGGCTTTAATAAGAGGCGCTGTTACTACGTCCTGATAAGGCCCCTCGGATATACGAACTTTTTCGTAGCTGGGATGATATTTGGTCGTATATTCTTTGTTGAAATATAAGCTATAATCAGACTTATCAACGGCTTCCAAATATACATCCCTACAGGCGCAATATTTAATAACATTCTCGATAGAAACCCATTGAGAAGCCGGGATCGTTTTCAGAAGATTGAAGAGAGATGTTCTCGTCCTGGTTTCTCTCTGTGGATCGTAATAATACCCGCCTTTTACATGATACAATAATTCAGCCAGGCGGTAGCGATTAAAATCGCTGCCGGAAAAAAATCCATCCCATAATTGTTTTAAAGACTGAGGCGAGCTGTCAATGTTTTTTATCTGCGGAGCGTGTCTCAGGAAATCAATAATTAATGGAGTCCTGAGATATTCTAATCCATTGCTGTCATAAAATTCCTTAATGTCACCATATTTAGCCATCTGACTAATAGAGGTTTTAAGGACTTTATCCCCACTCTTGGAAAACCTTAGATTTCCCTGCTTAATATAACTATACCAGAGTTTTATCTGTCTCACGACCCGGTCATTATCTTCATAGACAAAATCTGTTTTCTTGATGGTCTCAAGCGGAATCAGATTAGCTTCTTTGGGAAGCGGCAAGTATTGTTTGAATAATTTCCGGAGGTCATCGGACAGGTAGAAATAGTATTCATAACCTCTATAATTGTATATGCTGCTGACCTGGAATAACAGATAACTGTTATTAATCGGATTTCCGGAATAATACTTGTTTGCATCCTTTGGTATTATTTCTGATTTGAACATCTTTTCAAACTTCTTAACATCGTGTTTTCCGCCTTCCCAGACAAGGATATTCAGTATCTTGCTCACATCTTCAGGAAGGGAGGATAATAACTTCTGAAAGGACTCTTTGTCAGAATAAACTAGCGCAAAGGCCGCCGTCAGGTCTGCTTTTTTCAGGTTGTTTGCCGATTCATTAAAAAATGGTTGTAGATACCTGTTATATATTTTTTTGAGGATATCAGCATTATAGTAACGATCAACTATTTTCCCCATTTCTTTCTGTTTAAGGGTCTTCGGCCTCTTGGAAAGCGGTGGTTTATTGATCAATTCCGGTTTAGCCGCAGTTTTTGGCAATAGGTCCAACTGCCGGGATGATTGGTCTGACTTCCAGTTATCAACAAGGACGTTTGTTGCGGTATCCCGAATCGCCGGGTGGGGGTCACGACGAGCCAGGGTTTGGAGCATTTCTTTCACCCATGGGAACTTATATTTGTAAATTGTCCCGATTACACGGCCCCGTATTTCCGGGTTGGGATCCTGAACAGCCTTGTTCAATAAGGCCCGAACTTCTTTATGCTCAGGCGCAATTAAGCCTGCCGCCCTGACGATATTGGAATAGAATTGCCACGGGCTTGGGGCGCACATCTTAAGTAATAACGGCAGGATGGTTTCGCCTAATGCAACGCAGGCATCAACCGCTGCCCGCCGGACCAGCCGCGCCAGAGGATGCGGCGGCATGTATCCCAGATTACGCACCAGTTGAACCATCAGATTATCAGTATCTGAGGGGCTTCTTTTTGAGGTAAGTTGCAGTACCTCTTTAAATCGCCAAAGAACCGTTAATCGCCAGCGGAAAGAGCCTGAATAAGATAGAGCTTCTTTGAATTGGGCGACAAGCCAGAGGTCAAGGCGCTCGGTTTCGGCCTCATCCTTTAGCGCAGATCCAACGCAAGATACACACAGTCTGCCCATTGGCGTTTTGCAGGTGGAAACCCCTTTCTGATGACACAAAGAACAGGGTGTGCCGGACGACAGTCCTTTCGACCATACTGTGGCTGATTCTATCTCTTGCAGAATATCGCGAGGCAGACTTAAATTCATAGGCTTAATCTCCCAGGACGAATTCAACATCTTCTTCATTAAGCGATTTTATGGAAGCGCCATCGCTTGAAATCAGGCTGTCAAAAAGATCACTCTTCAGCTTTTGCAGCTCCAATATCTTTTCTTCAATGGTTTCCCTTGTGATCAGCTTGTAGCTGAAGACCGTTTTATCCTGTCCTATGCGGTGAGTTCGATCAATCGCCTGGTTTTCGGCGGCCTTATTCCACCAGGGGTCAAAGATAAAGATATAATCAGCCGCGGTTAAATTAAGCCCCAGGCCGCCTGTTTTGAGGGTCATCAGAAATACCTTGCAGGTATCGTCATTCTGAAACCGGTCAACCAGGCTTTTTCTATCTCTGGTGGCACCGGTCATCAGCAAATAATCAATCCCGGCCTTTTCAAGGTCTTCGCCCAAACAATCAAGGGCATCAAGGAAGTTCGCAAAAACTAATACCTTATGACCGTTGGCCACGACATCTAAAATATTTTCCATAAGGACTTCACGTTTAGGCGAGATCATCGTCCTCTCAGTTTTGGACTCCGGGATAGAGGCTATCTGACGAAGCTCACTAAGCGCCTGAAAGATGAAGAACTGAGATTTGTTGAGGCCGTTTTGGGCAATTTGACTCTTCACTGTCTGATAATAAAAAAGACGCCTCTGGTTATAAAAGGTCTTCTGTTCCGGGGACATATCCACAAAGAGGGTTTGTTCTATTTTATCGGGCAGATCCTTCAATACATCTTTTTTTAATCGCCTGAGGATAAAGGGATAAATCTTCTTTTTCAGCTCATGCAGCGCATCTTTGTCATCCTCTTTCTGGATGGGTATTGAGTAATACTGATTAAAATCTTCTATTGATCCGAACATGGACGGATTAAGAAAGCGGAAAAGAGAATACAGCTCACCCAGGTTATTTTCAATAGGTGTGCCGCTCAAGGCCAGACGGTGTTTAGACCTCAAAAGCATAACCGCCTTTGAGATCTGGGAATTGAGATTTTTTATATTCTGAGATTCATCAAGGATAATGCTGTAAAATTCTTCTTCTTTCAAGGCCTTAATATCATTACGCACCGTAGAGTATGTAGTCAGGACAAGGTTCTTTTCTTTGGCTTCCTCTAAATCACGATCAGGGCCATGATAGGTGTAATACGACAACTCAGGCTTGAATTTATCTATCTCATTGGCCCAATTAAAGAGTAAAGTTCTGGGCATTATGACCAGGGAAGACTTTTTCTCTTCAGGATAAACAGCAGCAAGCAGGGCAATCGCCTGGACTGTTTTCCCCAGTCCCATGTCATCGGCCAGACACCCGCCCAAAGAATGCTGGTGAAGATATTTCAACCACTTGTAGCCGTTCTTTTGATAACTCCGAAGTTCCTCCTTTAATTCAGGAAATTTCATGCTTGATTTTTCGAGGGTATTGAAGCCCAGGAATATTTCTCTTGAATGCTTGAAGGTTTCTTTCGCAATTTTTTCATCAATCAGTTCTTCGACAATGGGCAGATCAAAGAAAGATACCTTCACCTTTTCTTTCTGTTTCTTGAATATCCGTTTCAACTTATCAAAGTAATCCTTGTTGATTATGGCATGAGTGCCGTCATTTAATGAGATATAAGAATTTTTCTTATATTGATTCAAGGCATCAAAAAGAGAAATGGATTGTCCTTCTATCTCTAAATTGGCATCTCCTTCTAAGAAATCTATCCCATGCGACAAAGAAAGGCTGAGCGTTGGGGTAACCGCTCGAACTTTATACGATTTTAATTTTTCAGCGCCCAAAATAGCAAACCGGGTAATGAGGTGGGTTAACTCCTTGTAAATAAACTCTCTGGCCAGAGCTTCCTCTATAATAAACAAATTATCTTCAATGAAATAGTTATTGCTGCTTTTAAGCGACCGGCGATACTTCTTGAGTAATCTGTCAATATCACTAAAGCAGGAGTGAATTTCCTCATGGAAGACATCGCTGACAACGATCTTCCTCTCCAGCTCATTCAGTGAGGCAACCCTGGCAATATCATAATTATCAAGGAAATCCGCGTCAAATCCGGGCAAAGAGGTAGAGACCCGTAAATATAACGAATTATCGGGATCTACTTTTTCAAAAATCAGGGTAGGCTGGGTGTGCTTTGGCTCTCCGGCCGCATGCCGGTAATCTTCATAATTTACCGGAATATCCTCAAAATAAGAATACAGCAGGGAAAGATATTTTTCAAGGTTTATTGGAAGCAGGGAAGTGGCAAACAGGGGGAGTTCTTTGAAGTTCTCAGAGAGCGGCTGAATCTGATAAATGCTGCTCCCGGCCAGGACATGGTTTTCATTTAAAAAGGAGAAGCTTTCAATCGCGGCTCCCTGGTACGATTGAAGGACAATTTTACTGGCCAATGTTCCTTTGTTTTCTTCTATAAGAACAGCAATCTTTGCCGGAGTACCATCGCTAAAACTGATAGGATTAAAGGCCCCATCGACAAGATTGTTACAATGTTGTAATTGCCAGATCAGATATTCATGTTCAGCCAGATAGATTTTATCATCAGGGGTTTCCCAGTCAATCCGAAAGCTGTTTTTATCTCTTATATTTTCAATAGATTTTAATATCTCCCGGGTGTGGCCGCTGTAATATTCATAGCTTGCCTCAATTTCCTTTTGGTTTTTGTCAACCACCGTAATATACACACCAACTTCATCGAAGTCCAACTGAAAAAATACGGCAGAGACAGCGGGCTTCTTTTTAATAAGAGTTCTTCTTCTTTTCAGTCTTTCAAAGATATCGATTTTCCTGGTTTTCATCGCTGCTTTCTTTCTCACCCCTCTTTTGTATCCTCTCAATATTTCGGGGCAGTTGTGGGTAGAAACCAGGTTTCTTGAAGAAACCTGGTTTCTGCACCCCAAGTTATTGAGAAGATACCCTCTTTTTCACATCCCCCATATCTTTATTTGCTTTCCCTGATATGTCTTTTGCCGGCTAAAGATCTTCTTTCCCCAGGTCTTGCTCTTGCTTCGATCAAAAATCACCAGGTGAGATTCATCTGTCCCACAGCGGCCGGCATACTCCCAGGTCTGTTCAAGTCCTTCTTCAATCGTGCGATTTATAGAGCCATAAACCAGCTTCAATTCGAGCACCACCTGCTGCACCCCACCAGGATATGGCCGGATCAGCAACAGGTCGGTTCGGAGACGGCCCAAACCGTACTCCCGCTCGATCCGCCCACCACTATTGAGGATCCTTTGAAGGAAGGCCTGGAGTAACAACTGAGGCCCGGCCTTCTTATAGTCAAACCGCTCAATCCAGTGTTCCGAGTGCTGGCGGAAGAACTGCTGAAAGGCAGTCATTAGCTTGTCTACGTCGAGGCGGCCGTCTTCAGGCCGGATGTACCAGGACGGCTCCTGGCTGATGGTCAACTGGGTGGTATAGGTGAGCTCCCTGGGAATGACTTCCTGGTAGATCAGATTGGCGATACGCAACTGCCCCTTTGTGCTGATGAGTCCGAGATCTTCTACGTACTGGACATCATCTTTGGGCAACCTGTCCGGCATCTGCCCTCCAGCCAGGATAGGCTCAATAACACCTCTGACCCGATCTTCTTCGAGCTTGTCAGCGAGCTGATCGAGGTGTGTTTCCCGTCTGAGAATGAGATTTTCTTTGGCCTCTATTACTATTTCGGCTGTAATCGGTTGTGACCGCTCCCGGCCATTTTTCATCTCAAAACAAGTTTCATAAGCCAGGGCATTGACCAGCCAGGGTTGGCCCTCGGTTAAATCCCAGACCAACTCCATTGTTTCAGGGTCAAATGGCTGTCCGGTCTCCTCTGTATGCTGCTTGTAAAGCGTCTCGATTTCCGCCTGCGTAAAATTTCCCATGCGCAGGGATTTTGCCTTGATGTTAAAAGCGCTGCCGCCGGTGATAATGGCTTTTTGCTGGTCCGAGTGAATGCGGTAATCTCGCACGTCCCGCACCCCACACAACACGATACTTTGTGGGAAAAAAGAAGGACGATTGGAATACCCGGCCCGCAACTGCCGCAAGACCGAGATGAGGGTATCCCCTACCAGGGCATCAATTTCATCTATGAGAAGCACCAGTGGTTTGGGGCTTACCTCGGCCCAGCGTCTGAGAGCTTCTTCCAGCGCCCCCTCTCCACCATATTTATTTAGCATTTCCTCCCAGATATCATCTAAGAATGAGTCTTGCAGGAAATCACGGGCCTGTGAGGCCACTTTGCCCAGAATCGCCTTCACTCCCCGACCGACGTCTTCTCTGGCAGTCTGGGCTATCTCCACGTTGAAGTACAGGCAGCGGTAATTCTCCTCCTTGTTTAGATAATCCATCAGGGCCAGCAGACTCGATGTTTTGCCTGTCTGCCGCGGCGCATGCAGCACAAAGTATTTCTTCTGGTCAATGAGCGTTAATATCTCAGCCAGATCGAATCTGGTTAAAGGAGGCAGGCAATAATGATCCTCGCACCTGACCGGCCCGGCCGTGTTAAAAAATCGCATTAGCATATCCTCCTCAAGTCAGGGGGATAGACTGAAGGCGGAAGGCTTTTAGGGCCTTGATCATCGTTTCGGCCATTGTGACCGACCAGAAACCAGGTTTCTTGAAGAAACCTGGTTTCTCTGGTGATCAAGTGGCCGAAACGATGACCATCGCCGCTTTTAGGGACAGCCTTCAGCCTGTCCACCTGAGCAGGTCTTGAATTGGTTGATTCGAGCGTTGCGGGATGATTGAACTTTTCAGTCTTCAGCCTTCAGCCTTCAGCCTATCTACCTGAGTAATTACAGCATCTCTTTTATATCATACAGCACACCATTCGGTGCCAGATATTTTTTAATTCCCTCTGTACCCATCGAAATGATCTCTTTATGTTTAACCGCTGGAATTATCCCATGATAACAACTTGTTTCCAGGCCGGCAATCAATTCAATGCCGTATTCTTCTTTAACCTCTTCAGGATACGCCACCGGATCCCAGATGTCAACATTAATATGAAAATCTTCCAGTTCCTTAATGATATCTATCACCCTGGTATTACGGATATCGGGGACATCTTCTTTAAAGGTGATGCCCATTATCAATACCCGGGAACCTTTAATCGTAAGTCCGCTGTCAATGAGCATCTTAATTAAGTTGCGGGCGAAATAACGTCCCATGGCATCATTGATACGACGCCCGGCCTGGATAATCTGAGGATGATGGCCGATTTCTTCTGCTTTATAGGCAAGATAATAAGGGTCTACCCCAATACAGTGACCGCCGACCAGTCCCGGGGAAAAATTCAGGAAATTCCACTTTGTTCCGGCCGCTTCCAATACATCACGCGTGGAAATATTCATTTTATCAAAGATTATTTTTAATTCGTTCATCAAGGCAATATTAATATCGCGTTGTGTATTTTCTATTACCTTGGCCGCTTCAGCAACTTTTATTGATGAGGCCTTATAAATACCGGCTTTAACCGCAGCGCCGTAAATTTCGGCAAGTGTTTCCATGGTTTCCGGTGTATCTCCTGATACGACTTTGGTAATTGTGACAAAGGTATGGATTTTATCACCGGGATTTATCCGTTCCGGTGAGTATCCGACAAAGAAATCTTCTTTCCATTTCATTCCGGAAACCCGCTCTAAAACCGGAACACATTCATCTTCGGTCACCCCTGGATATACCGTTGATTCATAGCAGACAATGGCGCCCTTTTTCATGTGTTTGCCAACAGTTTCCGAGGCCTTGATCACCGGGGTCAGATCCGGTATCTTGTGATCATCAATAGGCGTAGGCACCGCCACAATAATCACATCTGCTTCGGTTATAATTGCGGGATCTGCGGAAACTTCCAGATTGCTTGCCTGAAGGTCTTCATCTGATACTTCACCATTGGGGTCGTGACCATCCCTGATAGTTTTTATACGTGTTTCGTTGATGTCAAATCCTTTTGTAGGGAAGTGCTTAGATAATTCTACCGCGAGAGGTAAGCCGACGTAGCCGAGGCCGATGGTTGTGATTTTATAATCGGTCATATTTTTATCCTTTCCTAAACGTTTTCTC
The DNA here is from genome assembly GCA_030019105.1 of bacterium. Lineage (GTDB taxonomy): Bacteria > UBA9089 > JASEGY01 > JASEGY01 > JASEGY01 > JASEGY01. Next base: position 9,433 of record JASEGY010000068.1, read on the forward strand.
CTATTTAAAACTACCTTCTTCTGAATCACACTGACTAAAGTACTACTCAGGGCAATCGCATCAGAATAATTATTATCTCTCGCAAAGGCGCAAAGGCGTAAAGTTCGCAGAGAACATAATTATTTATTCGGCTCGGCCAGTGAGACTTGTAACCTTACCTTCCCGAAAGCTTCAAGCTTTCGGGAAGGTAAAATGGTATCCTCTTCAAATCTATTGGTATATCTGATTGTAGGTTGTAGGTTGTAGGTTGTAAGTTAACCGTCACCCCAGCGAACCTACAACTTACAACTTACAACAGATACCCATTAAATTTGAAGAGGATACGTAAAATGACAGACTCCAATCTCCGATAGTCACTATTTATCTTTTCTTAGCGTCCTTTGAGCCTTTGCGCCGCATCGTTTCATTCAGCCTGGAAATCGTTAGAGATCGGTTTACACTTTTTGGGAGTTTAGGCTTTAGCCTTTCATAAATGAAATCCTAAGGGATTAACTCCAGGGAAGTTATGCACCATAGCTCAAACTCGGACATGCACTCCGCTTTAAAAGTGTAAAGCTGTTATTGGGGCGATTTGAAACGATGCTCTTTGCGCCTTTGCGAGAGACAATTGCACAGATCAAATTTTGATGCAATTGCCCTGAACTACTACTGCCCCAATATCTCCGTGTCTGACTCGAATTCCTATCCTGTCCCCTGCTTCTACCTGAGCAGGATATCTCACTACTTCCTTATTATCCAGCCTGAAGGTGATACTGTAACCCCGCTCAAGAGTGGTCATGGGACTAAGGGCCTCCAGGCGATCTTCCAGGCCTTTCAGACTGTTTTGGAAGATACTTAGTTGATGTTGGCTAAATCTAACTAAGTACCTTTCCAGGTCATCTAAGCGTTGTTGGTACTGGTTGATCCGGTCGGATGGCCGCACAAGCGCCGGTGAAGTTAAGCAGCGACTCAACCTAGCTTCGTTTTCCCGCATCAGGCCTTTTATTCCGGCCCGCAGTCTCCGGGAAAGTGATTCCACCTGGTTTTTGAGCTCCTCCTTACCGGCGATAACCATCTCCGCGGCGGCGGATGGTGTGGGCGCCCGAAGATCAGCCGCAAGGTCGGCAATAGTAAAATCTATTTCATGTCCTATCCCGGAAATAATCGGGATGTTGGAGGCATAGATCGCCCTGGCCACCTTTTCATCATTAAAGGCCCAGAGGTCTTCCATCGATCCCCCTCCCCTGGCCAGGATAATGACGTCAACCTTTCCCCATTGATTCATCTGCCTGATTGCTTCAACGATCTGGGGCGGGGCATCCGCTCCCTGGACTAAGACCGGATAAATAAAGACCTCAATGCCCTCAAATCGCCGTTTGAGCACCTTAAGGATGTCTCGAATAGCCGCCCCGGTGGGGGAGGTGATCACCCCAATCCGCTCAGGCAGTCCGGGGAGCGCTTTTTTGTGGGCATCATCAAAAAGCCCTTCCTTAGCTAAGCGTTTTTTTAGCTCTTCAAAGGCCAGATAAAGGTCTCCCCGACCAACTTCCTCCAGATGCTCCACCAGGAGCTGGTAGTCTCCCCTGGCTTCATAGACAGTCAAAGCTCCGCAGGCAATGACCTTCATCCCATCTTTAGGAACAAGGCGAAGCGCGAGTTGTCTTCCCCTGAACATTACGGCCCGGAGTTGAGACCCCTCATCCTTGAGGGTAAAATAAAGATGTCCTGAGCGAGGCTTAGCCAGATTAGATATCTCCCCTTTTATCCGGAGATAAGGGAAATCTCCTTCCAGAGACCTTTTAATCCTGGCCGTGATTTCACTTACGGTATAGATTTCTTTTCCGTATTCAAATAAAAATTGTTCCATTTTTATCTAAGGTGATCATCCTCCGTATCTCCTTAAAACAGTTAGCTGCCTGACCATCAGTACTAATCTTCAGCAAGCGGGACAGGTTCTCGCAAGCGCTTGATCTCGCCTCGACGCCGCTTGGCCTCTAACCGGCGTCTCTTTGAAGCCATGGTTGATCTTGTCTTACGGCGGATTTTAGGCTTTTCAGTGGCCTGACGGACTAATTTTACCAGACGCTCGATCGCATCCTGACGGTTCCGCTCCTGGGTCCGGAACCGCCGGGCGTCAATAATAAGTATTCCCTCTGAAGTGATCCGCCTGCCGGCCAGACGGATCAGGCGCTCACGAACGTCAACGGGCAGGGAGGGAGAGTTACTCACGTCAAAGCGAAGCTGCACCGCCGTGGCGACTTTGTTGACATTCTGTCCGCCCGGCCCGGAGGCGCGAATGAATTCCAGTCGGATGTCATTATCGTTAATGGCAATAGCCGGTGTAATGTGGATCATGCCACTATCTTGCCCCCTACCAGTAGTATATATAGCTCTTAAGATAAATATTTTGGGGTAAGCGAATTCAAGATAGGCTAT
>JASEGY010000690.1 GCA_030019105.1 bacterium
CTTTAATGATTTCAACGGGTTATGTTAGATGAAGATCATTTGTCAGGATCTCTGAATTATGTACCAACTCAAATGGCTCAATGACCAGCTCTGTTTCCTTGAGAGGCGTATTTTCAACAAGCATCTCAAAGGCCTGTCGCACCGGGCCTTCCTGAAATGTCCCGCCCATACGGATATTGACTACCTTAACCCTCTGGGCCTTCTCCTCTTTCAGTTTGGTATTGATACTCTCAATCACCTGCTCCATTATGGAGTACTCATGCATTTCAAGCCACCTCGTATCGCCATTTTTCCAACTGTTCAATAACCTTTTGTTTCAGAGCCGGGATCGCCTCCCGCACTACCTGTGAAAGACCTTCACCAATGGTGTAAGGATCGACCACCTCCAGCCCAAATATCTTGATCTCTTCAGGAAAGTTCAATTGAAGTTCCTCAGCTACGGTTAGCATCTCAGGCAGGCCGGCATAATGGGGAGAGGGGGAGATAACCCGGCCCAGGTCCTCCGGAGCCCATTCCAGGATGCTCCCGGGCGGATGCCGGGTGGTATGAACAGCGTCAATAATGATGGCCCGGTCATAATCGAGAAAAAGCTCGAGCAGGGCCATCCCCGACATCGAGCTTTCCTCAATATCCACGTCAGCCAGACCTTTCAACTCCTCCCTCAGTTCCCGAACAGCAGCGATCCCCGCCCCGTCATCGGTAATGAGGTCATTGCCCAGGCCAAGGAGTAAAGTTTTCATAAATTCAGCACCTTAGTAACCCGCTGCCAGGCGAGTCTGTCATATTCACAGCCGGGACGGCTGTGCTACTTTTTAATCCCGGCGAAGCTCCTGTTTCATAACGCCCTGAGTATCGTAGATACGGAGGATCAACGGCATCTGCCCGGGCAGAGAATGGGTGCCGCAGCCATGGCAGGGGTCGTAGGCCCGGAAGGCCATCTCCACCATGTTCAGAAGCCCGTCATTGACTTTGCCCTTCTTGATCAAACCTTTGGCCGCCTTGTCCACGGACATGGCTATCCGGGCGGCATTGTTCTGGGTAGCCACGATCAGGTTGGCCTTTTTGATCACACCCCGGTTGTCGGTCTTGTAATGGTGAAACAATGTGCCTCGTGGGGCTTCAACCACACCAATGCCCTCCTGCGGGATATTGGTCGGAATCGTCCGGGGCTGGGGGTCAATAATGTCAGGATCGTTGGCCAGCTCCTGCATCCGCTCGGCCGCATACAGCAGCTCGATGAGCCTGGCCCAGTGGTTGGCCAGGGTATGGTGGACCGGCCGGCCTCCAAGGGTCTTGAAGTACTGATCGCAGGCCTCCCGGGCTTTTGGTGTGGCCAGGCCATCGGCAGCGTTCAATCGGGCCAGGGGGGCTACGGCAAAAATACCACTGTTCGCACCCTCAATGAAGCCCTTCCAGCCTACCTTCTTTAAGAAGGGAAACTTGATGTAACTCCACGGTTCCACATGCTCGGCCA
>JASEGY010000691.1 GCA_030019105.1 bacterium
TTACCCCAAAATATTTATCTTAAGAGCTATACCATGACTTTTGAAGAGGATACGGTGGATTTATTAATCCGGAATCCGCTGCTCTTTTATGTTGGGACAATCTTTCCCAGCACCACCCGCTTTTTTGCCCCGGTGGCGGAGGGGATATTGCCTGGCCGGCCCAGGGCAGTTTCACGGGCCAGGATGGCAAAGGCCACGGCCTCTTTGGCGTCTGACGGGATGCCGAAATCGCCGCTGGTTAGGATGGGTATGGGCTGGAGATAATCTTTCAGCATAGAGACAAGCGTGGTATTCCTGGCCCCGCCACCACTCAGGATGACTTCCTGGACCTGGCTTTTAGGTGAAAGGAATCGAGAGTAAGCATCGGCCATCGATTTGGCTGTCAGGGCAGTAGCCGTGGCAACGATGTCATTGGGAGAAAGCCCCTGTTGCTTGCCTTCCTGAAGTAGTCTTTCGGAAAAATTAGTCCCAAATTCCTCCCGGCCGGTTGATTTAGGGGGTGGTTGGTTGAAGTAGGAACAATTGCGGATCAAATCGTGCAGCCAGTTTTCGTCCACCTGGCCTGCTCTGGCCATCTGCCCGCCTTCATCATATTGACGGCTCCCATTGGTAAATAAATTAACCAGCCGATCGATAACCATATTTCCCGGCCCGGTATCAAAGGCAATCACGTCTTCCACCTCGGCGGCGGCTGGAAGAAAGGTTACATTAGCTATCCCGCCGATATTCTGGACAGCCCTGGTTTTAGTGGGATGGCGAAAGAGAAGGTAATCAGGATACGGTACAAGAGGAGCCCCCTGTCCTCCCGCGGCTATATCTCTGACCCGAAAATCAGCGATGGTAGTTATCCCGGTTAGCTCGGCAATAACAGCCGGTTCTCCAATCTGGAGCGTAGACCGATCTCCGATTGCGGATTGTGGATTGTGGATTGCAGATTGTGGAGTTGCGATTGCAGATTTAGAATCCGAAATCCGAAATCCGAAATCCGAAATCGGAACATTCCGCATTCCGTAAGGCAGGTGATGTATGGTCTGGCCGTGGGAGCCAATCAGATCTACCCGGGATGGTTTTAGTCCGGCTTTAGCGATTACACCTAAGGCTGCCTCTCCAAAAAGTCTCCCTAAGAGGAAATTCAACCGGCAGATTTGATCCACTCTGCCGTGGTCTGAAGTCTCGAGAATCTGGTTTTTGATGGGGATAGGATAGGGATAGGTCTCAAAAGCAAGCAGCTTTACTTTATCTGTCTCTGTGACTTCGACCAGACATGCATCGACCCCATCGGCCGAAGTGCCTGACATAAGGCCAACAATTAGTCGTGGTTTACTCATCCGTCTCCAGCGGCAAAGAAACCATGTTTATTGAAGAAACCTGGTTTCTGGACCTTGCGAACAACTTCCGCCAAGGTGGACTACTTACTATAGTGCTTAAGAAAAAGATTCTGGGGTTGGTTGAAGATTGGAGTTCAGGCTTT
>JASEGY010000692.1 GCA_030019105.1 bacterium
CCCCTAAGGAAATGGCTTCGAAAGGTAAATGAAAGGAGGAGGGATAATATGAAGTACGTATCACCTGAATGGAGTGTGGAGGAATGGACCAGGGAATGGACCATCCATGTGGGTAAGGCCTACGCCTGCTCTGTCTGTGGGACTATAATAATGGTCACCAAAGGGGGCATCGGCGTATTGGATCCGATATGCTGTGGCAAGCCAATGGAACTCGTCGTGAACCCGGATGAGATCAGAAACAAGGAGGCTTATGAATGATGAGTTCAGGTCAGGTGTACCGTTGTCCTATTTGCGGGGCTGAGGTTACAGTTATCCGAGCGGGATCAGGGCGCCTCACTCCCAGATGTTGTAATACAGGGATGATTCTCAAAGAGAAACCGAGCAGAGTATTCCACTGTCCCACCTGTGGTGCTCAGGTGACCGTCATCAAGGAAGGAAAGGGAAATCTCGAGCCCAGATGCTGTAATGCAAAGATGGCGCTGGTGGAGTTGCAGCAAAATTAGCCCGGTTGTACTTAGAGCCTATCCCAAAACCGGTAGTCGCAGGCTTTAGCCTGCGCAACCTAAAGGTTGCGGCTACCCGGCAGATAGGTTTTGGGATAGGCGCTTAGTGATAGGGTATCTTCTCAATATTTAGAGGGACAGTTGTAAGTTGCAGGTTGTAGGTTAAGAGGCATACCGTGGGCGTGCCGCCCAACTTACAACTTACAACCTACAACTTACAACTTACAACTTACAACTTACAACTTACAACCTACTAAGGAGATAGAAAGATGCTAAAAGGGATAGCGATTACGGAAGGAGTAGCTCTGGGAAGCGCCTGTCTTTACAAGGAAGACCTGTTGGAGTCTGCTATAAGGCGTAATATACCAAAGGATAAAGTAGAAGAGGAGCAGGAGCGGCTCTTAAAGGCAATAGAGGATACCAAAAAAGAGCTGCACAAAATATATGACAGGATTGCCAGGTCCTTGAGCGCCATGGAAGCAGAGATATTTAATGCCCACATAATGATCCTTGAAGATTTCTCGTTTATCAAGGGGATGGAAAAGTACATTTCTGATGACATGGTCAATGCAGAGTCTGCTATTCTAAAGAATGCTGAATTATATGAGGAGAAGTTCAAGATGCTCCCGGATGATTATTTCAGGGAGAGAATACAGGATATTAACGATATAGCCAGAAGACTCCTCAAGAACCTGGGCGTAAAACATACCGGTTTTATGTGTTCATTCCCTGAAGCTAAACCGGCCATTGTTGTGGCTGATGATTTAACACCTTCCCTGATAACAGGTTTAGGAGATAAGCCGGTGACTGGGATAGTCACGGAAAGGGGTTCCAGGCTTTCACATGGAGCCATTTTGGCCAGGGCCTTAGGTGTTCCGGCCATAATAGGAGTTGATGACCTTATTGCCAATGTATACTCAACGCGGGCATAATCTGCGATTTTGTATCTTCTCAATAACTCAG
>JASEGY010000693.1 GCA_030019105.1 bacterium
AATATTCCTTGGAATTTCTCCCAATATATGAAGAAATATTGCTGAGGATTACAATGCCACCAACACCTCATCTTAAAACTACAACCACATATAAAAATGCCCTTGCGGCAATTAAAAATGAGGAGTATGAAAGAGCTTATAATATGCTGGACGAAACCAAAGAGAGATCAGAAGTTGTAAGAGACAATGTTGTCTTTCTCAAAACTGCGATAGCCGCAGCCTATTGTATTGGAAACTTGCAGGCAAATGAATCTTTCAGAAAGGGGCTCAAGGAAGGTTCGAAGGAAGAAATCGTCAAGGCATCTGTCCAAAACGTAGCGAGGGCGGTAGAATGGGGAAAGAAATTAAGCTCAGACGCAAAAAGGGTCCTCGAATTTGTGGGAAAGAAGCAGATATATCTTAATCAAGAACTTCCAGATCCTGTGTCAGACTTGTGCTTTAAGGGAGTCAAAATAGGCCGAATTATCGAAAGCGGTCAAACACCTTCGTCTGAAGATAGAAAGCTTTTTGAAACCTTTATGGTTGGGATAATGCTTAGGAACATACTTTTGAAAAGTGTTAATCCAAAGGTTTCCGATTTCGTAGATGCGGCTGCTGTTTTTGAGTGCCAAGGAACTGTAAAATGGGTTCCCGAACCTCTGCTGAGTATAGGCGAAGCATTGGAACAGATTGGGTCACGTAATGTAAAAGCTCTAAAACACCTCAAGAAGACTTTTGGCGCTACGAAAGACGAGATTTCTCAAATGCTTAATGTCTCACAGCAAACCCTTCTTACGGCAAAGAAACTTGATAAAAAAGGGGAATATAGGAAGCATATAAATAAGGTGCTGGCTAATGTAGAAGGTGATTTCTCCCAGCTTAATGAGATGTTCGAGGAATCCGAGGTGCCAGAAATACCAAACATACCAGAGGATATAAATATGATAATGTCGGAAACCAAAGATTTATATAGCAACAAAAGGTATGAAGCATGTATAGCTAAAGTAAATATAGCAATTCCTAAGCTGGAGAATCTTGTAAAAACCCAGACCAAGAATCCAGATGCTCATTTTGAGCTTTCAATTGCATATTGGATGAAGCTTACTGCCGCTTCAGAAATGCTTCCAGATAATTCAGCAGAGACGCTTGCAGGTAAGGTATGTAGGAAGGCTCTGATCGAAGCTATACAAAAAAACTATCCCGAGAGAATCCACAAGGAGCTTGAACTGTTCTTAAAGTATGCTGAGCCGAATCATCCAAAGAGGGAAGCTGCCCGTGAGATTCTAAAGCTTCTGGAAAAAATGCAGAAAAATTAATCAGAGTGACAAAACTTCTGAAAGAATTTCATGATAGAAGGAACAACAAAAGAATGCCTTTTGTAAAAATGTATGAAAGGGGTGAGAAAGATGGAATATCGATTCGATAATTATAACGTGGATTTCGACACCCCTTTGGGAAAAATCTCGATTTTCTAAGTGC
>JASEGY010000694.1 GCA_030019105.1 bacterium
AACCTACAACTTACAACCTATTACCCCAAAATCTTTTTCATGAAGTCTATAGAAAAAGGAGAGATATAATGAAGATTTCCGTTATTGGAACGGGTTATGTTGGGTTGGTCACAGGGACTTGTTTTGCTGAGTTGGGAAACGAGGTTCTCTGTGTGGATAACAACCAGGAGAAGATCGTCAAACTTAAAGATGGAATTATCCCCATTTATGAACCAGGCTTAGCTGAGATGGTGAAGGATAATATATCAGCCGGGAGGCTTACGTTTTCTACTTCAGTCAAAGAGGGAGTGGCTAAATCTACGATTATTTTTGTCTGTGTGCATACTCCGCCTCTACCCAGCGGGGAGGCAAACCTATCCTTTGTAGAGAAGGTAAGCAGGGAAATCGCCACAGACATGACCGAGTATAAGGTTATCGTAGATAAAAGCACTGTGCCGGTAGAGACCGGAGAGAGGGTCGCCCATACGATTCGATTGAACAATATTCATCACGTTGACTTTGATGTTGTTTCTAATCCTGAGTTCCTGAGAGAGGGGTCAGCTATTAGTGATTCTATGCATCCGGACAGGATCGTAATTGGGGTAACCAGCGATCGGGCGGCTAAGATCATGAAAGAACTTTACGCCCCCCTGGATGCCCCCATTATTGTGACTGACATCCGGAGCGCTGAGATCATTAAACACGCCTCTAATGCCTTTTTGGCTACTAAAATCTCCTTTGCCAATGCCTTAGCCAATATCTGCGAGGCCGCCCAGGCTGATGTAACCATGGTAACCGAAGGCATGGGACTCGATAAACGGATTGGTAAGTCTTTTTTAAACGCCGGTATTGGTTATGGAGGGTCGTGCTTTCCTAAAGACGTGGCTGCCTTTATCAAGATAGCTGAAAAATACGGGTATGACTTTCAGCTTTTAAAAACAGTAGAAGAAATAAATATCGGCCAGAGAGTCCACTTTGTGAATAAGATTAGAGAAGCCGTCTGGATACTTAATGAAAAAACTATTGGTATCCTGGGTTTAGCCTTTAAACCAAACACCGATGACATGAGAAATGCCCCTTGCATAGACATTATATCGGCGCTCCAGAAGGAAGGGGCCAGGATAAAGGTTTATGACCCGGTAGCCGTACCGGTAGCTAAGGATATTTTAAAAGATGTAACCTACTGCCAGGACCCATATCAGGTAGCCGAGGGAAGTGACTGCTTAGCCGTGCTTACCGAATGGGACGAATTCAAGGATATTGACTTTGGCCGAATAAAAGGACTGCTTAAACGGCCACTTGTTATTGATGGCCGAAATATCTACGACCCCTTGAAGATAGCCGAAGCCGGGCTGGAATATATCGGGATGGGCAGGTAATTTTGCAATACCGCAAAAGTCACCCCGACCACTTGTTTTTGGTGATTGGTATACTCAGCACGGTCATAAATAGTGATTTTGAATAGGTTGTAAGTTGTA
>JASEGY010000695.1 GCA_030019105.1 bacterium
CCTCTGAACCTGACAACCTGAACGGGTTCTACCATGACTTTTGAAGAGGATACGTTTCGAGTTTAACTCGAAACTGATTTTTATATATGGATATCCTACCCGCTCTTTATTCCGGAAAGGATCCACAGCGCAATGTTAAATTTTTTACATTAAACCAAATATTTAACCAGGGGAGGGCCCAAAACCTTGGTTACTGAAACCGGAAGTCTCTTCCAGATCCTTCGAGGCAGGTCATATTTGGGGTTAGCAGGACTAACATTGGGGATCTTATCGATTTTGTTAAGATAATACTGATAAGCAAGAGGTTGTGGAGATATGCCCCAATGTTTCTTGAAATGGCCTGAGCCGGCATCTTTCCTTGATCGGCCGAAATCAAAATATCGATAGCCCTGATTGCAGCCGTATTCCATCAGCTTCCAGTACATAAAATTATTAGGAGAATATTGCAAATAATCCCTAAGGCATCCCCCATAATAAGGATTAATGGTGTCTTTAAAGGAAAAGACCATCACCCCCGCAATCACCTTTTCCTGGAGCTTGACAGAGAGGATATCTACCTTTTGACCAAATTCCTCCATCAAGTTTTTGAAAAATTTAAAGGAAAAGATAGGCGTGCCCAGGTTTCTTACTGAATGAGCATAGATGTCGTAAAATTCCTTTAGCCGGTCACGGTTCATCTCTGCCTTAAGGGAAGCGAGAACCCCTTTTTGGGCTGAAGCCCGGGCCTTTCTCTTGAGACTTTGCCAGCATTCCCTCGGATCAGCCGGCAATTCTTTAATGAAGGTCTCATAAAGGTCTTTTACCGGGAGACTGAGGCCATTCTTTTTTATATTTCTGAGCTCAAGATATTCAAAATTTTTCTCTTCAGCTATTTCCTTTGCTTCATCAATTAAGAGGTCTTCCGCCTCTAAATTATCGAAACACATGCCCCCATAAACAGCGAAAGGAAGAGAAACAAGAGACTTGCCAAAAAGTCGGCTCTTAATACTAAAAAGGGGCAGTATACCCCTGATCTCTCCGCCCTCTTCCGCCAAAAAATAACAGCTTTTATGCCCGAAGCTGCGTTCGATGACCCGCTTCCAGCCTATTTGATGGAAAAAAGTGGATTCAGGATGCCGGCTGACATAATCATCCCATTTTTCAGTCCATTCTTCACTAAAAGCTCTAACTTTCATTTTCATTTCTTAAGTGACCCCCTATCTTTTATTGGCCTGCTGCTTCTAAAGTGTAGCAGTTTTTATGCCAATCTCATTATAAACAAGATTTTTTTCTTGATATCCACTAAGTGCCTAATTTTCAAAACCTATTAACTATCCCTTTTTAATACACCTCCTCACCTAATTTTATCAGGAATAAGAATAATGTAAACTTCTCTTACAATAGAGTTTTACAGTTCGAAAATGGGAAATGGGAAATTAGGAAATGGGAAGTACCTTGATGTACTTCCTATTTC
>JASEGY010000696.1 GCA_030019105.1 bacterium
AACCTTTAGGTTGCGCAGGCTAAAGCCTGCGACTACCAGTTTTGGGATAGGCTCTAAGTACGCCAAACCTGTTTGTTCACCAATTCTGAATATAGCAGTTGAAATTGGTTAAGTCAAGAAAAAAGTCTTGGTGGCCTACTGGAGTTGAAATAACCGGATGAAAGGGGTAGGCGTTCCGGATATCCGTTTTGAGCTGATCGGGGGACACCTCCGACAGCCCCATCTTTTTGGCGCTGTCCAACGCTGCGCCGTAAGCGTCAGCAACTTCCTCAATTTCAACGGAGGCAGGGGTCTTTTCAAAGATTCGTGTCCGCAGGATGTGATAAATCTCATTGGTGTTGATCTTTACGGGATCGATCCGGACGACGTTCCGGTTCACCTCCGACTCCAGATCGCCCAGGGATTGCAAGGCATGGGTGATGGACGCGCTGCCGGCCGTGTATGCGGTGCCGCTGAGGTCGGTGATAACCACGCAGGCCCTGGGGAGCTTGTTGCTGTTGACGGCGACAAGCAGATTGGCTAAGGCGATTTCCGTCAAACGGTCCAAATACGTGTCGCCAACGGCTATGGCTCTTGCGGCCTCGAAATAAGGCGGCAATTCGTCCAGGAGAATCAGCACCGGTTCTCCCCTGAGCAGTTCAACCCACTTGTTGGGGTCAGGCGGCTTCAAGGGGCTGAAGTATTCGTTGAAAACGGCCTTCCGGTTGAGCTGTTCGGCAATCTCCCCCCATATCCCGCAGGGTGTGCCGGTCTTCCTGCCGCTGAAGGCAACGACCGTTACCGCTCCGAGATCGCCCGGTTTGAAAAAATCGGCCATGACCTGCTTGCGGTATTTCGGATATTTCGCCAGAAGCCCCAGGGTGATGAGGTTGTGAGTTTTTCCGCCGCCCATGGATTGGCTGAGGAGGAATGTTCCTGAGGCGCCGGCGGTTTTGCCTTCCAGACGATTGAAAGCCTCCGTCAGAAGGATGCGCATGCCCTCGGTGACGTAGTTCTCGGATAAAAACTCATCAGGGTGAATCGTCGACAAGTCATCCAGGTTGTAAACCGTGTCCAGGCGGGCTTTGTCGAAAACCGACGCCCTTGGCTTGCATAGATCAACAAGTGTTTTCATGAAATTCTCCCTTTTACCGAAAGAAAGAAGACGCTTTACTTCGGCACTGGGTCCGTTGAATGAAAATCCCGATTTGGCAAAGTCAAGTAGGGACACTAAACTTCCTGCTTCACCTTCTCCAGAAATTCTTTAAATTCATCGATGGATGGAACCGTTACTGCCTTTCTTAATAAAAAATCACATATCTTCATGCCTTGCAATCCTTTTACCTCACTTTCTAATTTAGGGGTGCTCACCCGTTAGTACTTTGATTTAGAAAAGAGACAACTTCAGGAATGGGTGTTCATCCGCTACTACTTTGATTATGAAAATCTAATAGCACACGGATAACAC
>JASEGY010000697.1 GCA_030019105.1 bacterium
CGCAATCTGCAATCCAAAATTGGTTTGGTTGCGGCCAGAGGCCGCGCTAAGAACAAATTGAAGTAGATTTTCCGACGGTTGAGCCACGTAGAAGCATTGGCGTTGGCGTGCAAGCTGAGCAAGGTGTTTCTTCTCCGGTAATTATTACGGAAGAAAGAACCCTATTCGTAAGTAAGGATAGAACGCAACTTATCCAAGTTGGTCCAGGACTGCTTGTTACTAATCAACTAAAACCATATAATGATTATCAATCGTTTCGAACATTCAGTCAAGAAACAATGGATAATTATTATAAGGTAGCTAAACCAGATGGACTTCGACGCATCGGCTTGAGATATATTAATCGAATTGAAATAACATCAGGCCAATCTTTAGAAGACGTTTTTCATATCGGGTTTAATATACCAAAAAGATTCCAGGATTTTCCCAATCCCTATCTTTTACGAATGGAATTCCCGTACTATGAGGGACGGGACAGGCTGGTAGTAATCTTTGCCACTGCTCCGGCACAAGAAAATTCACAAGAAGCAGCAATGCTTGATCTTGAATATATTCTTGTTCAGCCGGATGAAGAAATTAAGGCTAAACCGATAGAGTGGGTGGATGAAGCACATGAGAAGATTGAAGAGGTTTTTCATGCTTGCTTGACAGAATCAATCATAGCGACTTTTGAACCTGAGGAGGTATAAATATGCTTCAATACAGTGATACTAATCTCATTGCTGCCGTCCAAAATCATAATGGTTGCATTCCATTTTATGATCAAGGTAGTGCAGCGTATCAGTGGGAACAAAGTAGGGGTAATCCGGCGGGTTGTTCCTACGTGACAGAGAAGACAGCCGTTAACCAAATACATCCCAGTTTGCTGTTGCGTTATAAAGAGTCTAAACCATCAGAATTGTTCATAGCAGAAAGTACTACAGTTCAGGATGACTATCTTAAACAGCTCATATCATTATTTAATTTAGAACACTCATATTCTGTAGCGAATTATAACATAAGCATATTGGTTAATGAGCCAAGTGAGGTTGGATCCATAACTGTTCAACCACCAAAGAAACGTGTTTTAGCTTCCATGAGGGTTGAATTATCGTCAAAGGATTTCAAAAGAAGGTTGCCAATGCCTGTAATATTGATAGAATCAGAGGTAGAGGAATGAATATGCCTTGGTACAAAATAGCAGAAGCTTCCGATCCTATAACTCAAGGCGATATCATTATGAATTGTCCGGTTGCGGCTTGGAATGAAACGTCGCCTACGATAATACCAGACTCCACACCCGAAGAAATACTCAAAACGTCTGTTGATTTCGTAGAGATCAATACCGTTGTTATGACTCAAGCCTGCGATTTAGAGCAAGGGAAGGTTCAATATGTCATCCTTTGTCCGCATTATAATATTACCCCGCAACATTTGCGTTGTCCGCGAGAATGTTATGATTGCGGAT
>JASEGY010000698.1 GCA_030019105.1 bacterium
CTATTTTAAATGGGTTAGCCTCGAAGACACACGAGAACTTTTAACTCTCGAGTAAGTATAGTTCTCTGTGTCTCCGTGTCTCCGTGGTAAATTCTTAAAAAATAAGACTCCCCAGACCACCACCGGAAAAAGGCTGCAGCCAATCGGCAAAAGAAAAATTACCAGAGACTCGGTCGCAATGTACCTTCTGCCGGCTAACATCACGAGAGTAGCTGCCTGGATAACAAATACGAGCGCCAAAACCAGGCCCATGAATTTAAAACGAGGCCATAGTTTTAAACCGGGCGCAGCCGCCGCAAGAACAAAGATCAATATAAAACCGAAATGAAAACCTAAGCTGTCAATGCCCCAACTCTTGCCTCCCGCCTTAGTCAACCTGATCCGATTTTCACCTACCAGGGTGATTTCTGAGGAGGAAATTTGGTCTGATACCCCAACTAAAAAGCGGTCATAAATTGGAGCAGCAAAAGGCCAAAGCAAAGATATAACAATAAGAAGAATTATTGCCCTGATGGCAAATGAAAAAAGTTTACCGTGGAGCAGCATAGCGCGGCCTCCTGCCGCAACCAAACCAAGGACATAAATGACCAAAAGGACCAAAAGCCACCCCAAATTACCGGCCTTTATGTTCATAATTCTCGCGGACAACGCAAATGTTGCGGGGTAATAGTATAACAAGAGGTTGTCCTTAACTTAATGGCAGTGAGGGTCAAGGGTCTGGTTCACATCTTTCTTCTGACTCCTGACTCCTGACTCCTGAGCAGTTACTATTTTCTCCACCCAGAAGAGCCACAGAATAACGGCGAATAAGATCATTAAGGCTTGCCACACCAAAAAGTGGGCGGTATTGAAAAGATCAGGATAAACAGAACCAATCCAAAAGAGGCTTACCGTGCGAACTAAGTTGAGCAGATATAGACCCGCTATACCAATGCCCACACCGGCTAACTTCTGTTTGATCCTGCAGGGATAAGCCAGAACAGCCGAAATAAAAATGAGCATGGGAACAATGCCCGTGCATTCGGCAACAATCTTAACAGAAAAATTGTTTAACGACACAACAGTGCCTTTGACCTCTGTTGGGATACTGAGCAGGCCTAAGATAAAGCTTGTGGCCCCGGCGGTAAAGGTCTCAACATTGCTGAAGGCAGCGCTGTTGAGAAAAGGGGAATATGCTAAGGTAAACACCAGGATACAAAAAGAAAAAATGGCTCCTGCCCTTAGTACCGCTCGATTTCGTCTAACGAAAAGCTTGAGGCGCGCCCTCCGGAAAAGCCCTGAATCGTGGTGCATTCCCTTCGTCTTCCCCTCAAAGCTTTGTTTTCCCCCGGATTTCTTTGTCCTATTTGTCATAGCCATTTAGGAATTGGTGTTCATCCGCTGCTACTTTGATTATACTATTACCCCGCAACATTTGCGTTGTCCGCGAGAATTATGAACATAAAG
>JASEGY010000699.1 GCA_030019105.1 bacterium
TACCGGGAATGTTATGAGGTCTTGGGCGCTTTGGTCAAGCTAAGGTGCAAGAATGCCTGTCGTGGCGGCGGAGGTAATCCTTTCTGCAAGATAAGGAAATGTGCCCAAAAGAGAGAGCTTGATGGATGCTGGGAGTGTTCGGAATTTAAGGATTGTGGCCCGCTGAAGTCCCTTGAATCTGTGCATAAGGATGCCCACCTGAAAAACCTGAGGATTATCAAGAAGAAGGGGAAAGTTGAGTTTGTTAAAGGTAAGAGGTATTGGTGATGGATAAGATGTTAGAACCAAAGAAGGAACAGATTATTAAGGAGCTAATGAGGCTTAAGAATATTGGCCCTAAGATGGCCGAAAAACTCTACCGGATAGGCATTCGGTCTATCTCAGAGTTTATGCAATATGAACCGGAGGAACTCTATGAGAAGCTAAATGAGCATTTAGGCTACAGAATAGACCGCTGTGTCTTATATGGCTTTCGGGGAGCAAGATACAACATTCCCTGGCATCTGTGCAGTGATAAGCATTGGAAGGGAGTAATCCTTGACACAGAATGAAGTAAGCCTGGGAAGTTTTAAGGAGTTAGTCAGGAGATATCAAGAGCAGAGCTATTCTGTCATTCCCGCGAAAGCGGGAATGACAAGCTCCGTGCATTTAAAGGGTGTGAACGGTTACCAAAATTCAAAAGAGGGGGTGTCCAATGACCAAAGAGAAGATATATGCGTTTCTGAATACCAATCCGGCCATGCATCTGGCCACAGTAGAGGGGGACAAGCCGCATGTGCGTGGGATACTGATGTATCGGGCTGATGAAAATGGGATAGTATTCCATACGGGAAAGGTAAAAGACCTGCACAAGCAGCTAACCGAAAATCCTCAAGTAGAGATGTGTTTTAGCAATAGTGATTTTGAGAACCTTATTCAGATAAGGGTCAGCGGCAGCGTTGAGCTTGTCGAAGACATTGAATTAAAAAAGGAGATAGTCCAAAAGCGGGAGTTTTTAAAGCCGTGGGTAGAACAGATGGGGTATGATTTCTTAGCTGTTTATCGGATGAAAAACGGTGTGGCCACCATCTGGACAATGGAGACCAATTTTGCACCAAAAGAATATATCGAGCTATGATAACCCTACAACGACACTTATTTTTAGAGCATTGAGTTCATTGACGTTACCCTATTTTGATGAATTTCGTTGCCCCTAAGGATTATGGCTACTACTTCTGGTGTTTTCCAAGTCCCCAACCACCCAGGAAGCCACTAGCCAGTCCTCCAAGACCAGTCAACACAGGTGTGAGAACTTCGGGTTTGTTCTTGAAGAGAATGAGGACTAACCCAGTAAGAATTATAATACTTACGAAAGCCGCGAAGTAGTATCCTCGATTTGATTTGAGTGCAACCAAAATTAAGCAGCTCTTTTTTGCTGTGAAATAGGGAGAAAATCATTG
>JASEGY010000069.1:0-3327 GCA_030019105.1 bacterium
CATAGTCTATCTTGAATTCACCTACCCCAAAATATTTATCTTAAGAGCTATAGTAGGAAATATTAGGATCACGCTTGCTTCTCTACATAAGATACGCTAACCCTCTTAAAAGCTGACACCTGAAACCTGAACGCTTAATAACTGTCACAATCGGATATTCCTGACTGATTATCGCTGTGGCTCAATGATTACCTTAATCGAATCTTCTGCACCGGCCACAAGCTGAAACCCCAGACCAGCCTCAGCCAGACCCAGCCGATGAGTGATCATCTCCGCCACCCGCAGCTTGCCGGAGCGGATCATTTCTAAGGCCTTCACGTGGTCGGCAAAATTACCGGCATAGGAAGTGGTCAGTGTTATTTCATTCCGCCAGAAGAGATCATTGATCGAGAGTGGAATAATAACCCCCTGATCAGTTGGGGCAAAAAAGAGGACACATCCCCCCCGCTCGACTGATTGCAAGGCCTGGTGTATCGCCGGAACAGCTCCGGTACAAACTATGACTAAATCGGCTAACAAGCCATTATTGATCTCCCGCACCCGCGCCGGGACATCCTCTTTGGCGTGAATGGTCTCGTCAGCTCCAAAGCGTAGGGCGGCATGCAACCGGTCATCATTAATGTCTGTCGCTATTACCCTGGTTGCGCCTAAGGCATCGGCCGCATGAACATGAAGCAAGCCGGAGATACCGCTGCCAATAACCAGCACCGTTTGACCCGGAATCAGGCCGGCTATTCTTTGACCACGCATAACGCAGGCTACCGGTTCAATAAAGGTCGCCTCTTCAAAAGATACTTCATCGGGCAGCAGATATACTCCCCGGTCCACATTAATGGCCGGCAGCCGAAAATATTCCGCAAACCCTCCCGGATCAAAATTTGTCTTCCTGAGGGTCTCACAAACCGTTTCATGCCCATTTTGGCAATAATGGCAGGCATTGCAGGGCACATGATGGGAAGCAGAGATGCGGTCTCCCACTTTGTACTTCTCCACCCCGTCACCCACTTCGACGATCTCTCCGCCAATCTCATGGCCTAATACTAAGGGCACCTTGTGCCTTCGGTACCATTCCATGACATCACTGCCGCAGATGCCGCCGGCTTCTACTCTAACCAATAATTCCCCCGGCCCGATCCGGGGTCTGGGCATCTCTTCTAATCGCACATCTTTATTACTGTAATACATCGCTACCCGCATGGTAGTTTTGCCTCCTGGTACAGCTCGGCGTAAGTTCCTCGCCGGTTACAGGCATTTACCTTCCCGAAAGCTTCAAGCTTTCGGGAAGGTAAATGCCTGCTGAAACCAGGGAGAACCTTCCGCCAAGCTGTACTAGTCGTCCATAGTAGATATATCCCCGGTAGGCTGGCCTAAATCCCAGGCCTTAAGAACACGGCGCATGATCTTTCCGCTTCTGGTCTTAGGTAGTTTGTCCCTGAAATCAATCTCACGAGGAGCAGCGTGAGTCGCTAAATTTTCCTTAACAAATTGAATTACTTCACGCTTTAGTTCATCTGAAGGGGTATGTCCCTCACGAAGGGTAATAAAGGCCTTAATGGCCTGCCCTCTGACCGGATCGGGTTTGCCGATTACTCCGGCTTCAGCTACGGCCGGATGCTGGACAAGGGCGCTTTCTACTTCAAAGGGGCCGACCCTTTCACCGCAGGTCTTAATTACGTCATCCACTCGTCCCGCATACCAGATAAAACCATCTTCATCCTTGTAAGCAGAATCACCCGTTAAGTACCAGCCCTTGATCTTGAAATATTCCTGAAATTTCTCCTCATTACCCCAGATAGTTTGCATCATTGACGGCCAGCCGGGTTTGACCACCAGATGACCCATCTGGCCGGCTGGGAGTTCATTTCCTTCATCATCTGCTACTGTGGCGTAAGTGCCGGGAAAAGGCTTCCCGGTAGCCCCGACCTTGAAATCCATACTCCGATAGTTGCAGATAAGCTGCATGCCTGTCTCTGTCATCCACCAGGTTTCATGGGGGGCCAGCCCGGTAATCTTTCTTACCCAACGCAGGGCTTCAGGATTAAGGGGCTCACCCACGGTACAGATATGACGAAGGCTGCTTAAGTTATATCTTTGGGCCACCTTTTCTCCTGCCCCCATCAAGAGGCGGTAGGCCGTCGGGGCGGAATACCACATAGTAACCTTGTACTTCTCAATGGTTTTGTACCACCTGGCCGCCCCAAATTTGCCGCCTAAAACCACACTGCTGATCCCCAGGGTCCAGGGCCCATAAATCCCATAAGATGTGCCGGTTACCCACCCCGGATCGGCTGTATTCCAATAGATATCATCGTCTCTGAGGTCCAGGGCCCACTTTGAGGTCTGATAGTGGCCAACCATAGCATATTGACGATGCAGGGCGCCCTTGGAGCGGCCTGTAGAACCGGATGTGTAATGAATGATCAAACCATCATCTAAGGTTAACCATTCCGGATCACAATCTTCAGAGGCAGAAGACATCTCTTCCTCGTAGCTTACCTCACCTTTTTCGAGGGGAACATACAGCGCCCCGCTATCACCCACGCTAATAGATGCCTCCTCTTCTTCACTCAAGACCGACTCAGCCATCTCACCCTTAGCGCCCACTAAAATAGTATGTTTCATGGCCGGCAGTTTGTCATAAGGGATCCTTTGCTTGAGTCGTTGGTTGGTAATAATCGCGACCGCCCCGCTGTTCTCCATCCTGTCCTCAATAGCCTGTTCCATAAAGGCCTCAAAGAGAGGAACCGGGATAGCGCCAATCCGGTTGATGCCCAGAACACCAATGTAAAGCTCCGGACTGCGTGGTAGCAGAGTCCCTACCCGGTCTCCTTTCTTAATCCCCAATTTTTTAAGGACATTCCCGAATTTAGAGGAAAGAAGCTTCAGGTCCTGGAAGGTATATTTTTCATCTCTACCCTCATCAGTATAATAAAGAGCGACTTTATTTTTTCTCCAGGAGGCGGCGTGACGGTCTACGGCTTCATGCACAACATTTACCCGGCCTGTTTTATGCCAGTCAAACCGGGCTTCCACTTCCTTCCAGTCAAAATCCTGACAAGCCTCATCATAGTTTTTCAGATTGGCATCGATGTCAGCAGGCTTGCGTTCCCATTCCACCTTTTCTTCAATAAAGGTCGGAACAGTAGATCCGGAATCAACAAATTTTTCGGACATATTAACACCTCCTTATTTATATAAGTTTCTTAAATTCATCGACTTCCAAGCCTGCATCTTCAATAATTCCCTGTAATAGCCACCGATCAATTTCCTTGTATAGTGCTTAAGAAAAAGATTTTGGGGTTGGTTGAAGATTGGAGTTTAGGCTTT
>JASEGY010000069.1:3333-11833 GCA_030019105.1 bacterium
TTAAGAAAAAGATTTTGGGGTTGGTTGAAGATTGGAGTTTAGGCTTTAGCCTTTCATAAGTAATGAAATCCTAAAGGATTAACTCCGAAAGCTATATAGCCTATCTTGAATTCGCTTACCCCAAAATATTTATCTTAAGAGCTATAGTTTGGAATGGTTAATGTTATTCCCTTCGAGTCGTTGCGGATTTTAACATGGCTACCTCTTTGATGAACTTTATAATATCCGATCCGTTTAAAAGCCTTAATAATTTCCTCTCCTGACAGAAGCGGTGGTTTAGATGTCATACTGCCACCTCAAGAGTTCTATACTTATCAGAAAACGGCTGAACTGTTACCGGATCTGGTTCCAAATATAACTTGATCGCTTCTCTAATATTGGTGATTGCTTCTTCTTCCGTCTTGCCTTGTGACCAACATCCCTTCAAAACTGGGCAATGAGCTACAATATAACCATCCATTCCCTGTTCAAGTACAATTTTGAAATTCATACCTTCCCCTCCTATAAGTATAATGGTAGAAAACCCTTGGATTACAACCTGCAACCTAATAACTGTCCCCCCCATAACTGGTAACCAGTCAGAATGAATAGCTTAAGCAATCAGGTGATTGCTTTACAGAATTCCTTTTTGCTTAAGAACTTCCAAATAACCCTCATAGGATAATGGACATTTAATTAAATCCTTAAAGTGTTCGGAAGACAACTTTAGCTGCCCGCGAATTTTATTAGCCACCTTTTCAGGAATATCTCCTTTACCATGAGAGTAATGAACCCTTAAAACCTTCTTATTTTCGACAATTAACCAGCCATAAATATGCCCTGTTTTCCGTATCTTCAGGGATGGTTCACCTTACTGTGAAAGCTTGCGGCTAAAAATTATCATTAACTTTCCGGAGTTAATCCTTTAGGATTTCATTAGTTATGAAAGGCTAAAGCCTAAACTCCAGAAAGAACGCAAGGTTTCACAAGAAAATGGACGATTTTTGAACCGTCCCTATCTTCAAATCTAATTTGGTAAATACACCTTCAATATCACTCTTCTTTATCGGCATACAATAATTTCCTCTAAATAGGCTAACCACCTTTTAGGAAGCTTACCGAGGTTTTCTTCTTTTTCACTTTTCAAGTCTTCGTACAAATCTACAATCTCCTCACACAAACGGTCAATTGCCTCAAATTCTGTATCCTCATATGCAAATGCTTCAATGTCATCAAGACTTGCTATCACAGTGCCGCCTTCAAATTCAATTAAAATATATATAGGCCTTTTTAAAGAATACCGTGGATGCTTGAGAGTGTTAATCGGTATAATCTTTTGATATTCCCCTATTGCCTTCAGCAATCCTTTAGATAGTTGTTTATATTGCTCTCTTGTTAACACTTGTGTTTCCATAACGTTGTCTCCGCTACTTGATTATCTTCAACATCTCTTTAAATTCCCTTGTGCCGGCCCGTTTCAATATCTGGTAAATAACAGCCTCAGTCGAGGTAACCACTCCCCCGGCTTCCCTCATAAGATCAAGGCCAACCCGCCAATTCTCATCCGTTCTTGAGGCAACGGCATCCTGAGGCACATGAACCTGATAGCCCTTCTCTAAAAGGGTGAAACAGGTCTGAAAGACACAGATATGGGATTCCACCCCTGTCAGGATTATATTTTTAAAATTATTTGATTCAAGACAGCAGTTAAAAGGTTCAACCGCGCAACAATTAAAATCCAATTTTTCTATGGGATTATAGGCAGGCATTACATCTTTTATTTCCTGGAGGGTGGGGCCAAGCCATTTAGAGTACTGTTCAGTTAGAATGACCGGCAAATTAAATAATCCGGCAAGATGAAGCAGCCTGACAATATTGTCAATAACCATTTGCTTGTGTCCCATAACGGACATGAGCTTTTCCTGAACATCTACTATAACTATTCCTGTATATTCTTTATCTAATAAAGAAATAAGCATAATTGTATTGTAACCTATGGCAATGGTTACGTCAAGTAAAAAGTTGAGGGCATCTGTTTTTTAGCCGCCGATGATAGTCTTATCCTCTTCTAAGGCCTCATATATCTCCCGCTCAATCATCGGGTAAGTAACAGAGTTCCAGCCATTACCAAAATGATGGCTGAGCAGATTCAGGACAAAAAAATCATCGGTCTCAATACAGAAGATGATCTTCAGGGGAGAATGGCCTATGACCTCATAGCGATGGATCGTTCGACACCTCTGATGAAATACCTTGTTTTTCCCCTTTTTTATCCACTCCTCCCGTTCCCTTTCAATCTCCTCTATAGTGATGTCCTCTTTAGTATCAAAGATTGAGATATACCACATAACAACCTCCTCCTTTCATTTCGGATTGTGGATTGCGGATTGCGGATTTTGGATTAATGAACTCGAAACCCGAACCTCGGGACTACTTACTGTCTTCTATCAGCCGGGTGACCACCGAGGGATCAGCCAGGGTAGAGGTGTCTCCGATATCTTCCGGTCTGCCTTCAGCGATCTTACGCAAGATACGGCGCATTATTTTACCGCTTCTGGTCTTGGGCAAGGCATTGGCAAATTGGATCCTGTCCGGTTTGGCAATCGGACCGATATCTTTAGCCACCTGCGCCACTAATTCCTTCTTTAATGTCTCACTCTTTTCTATTCCAGTATTGAGGGTAACAAAGGCATATATCCCCTGGCCTTTAATCTCATGGGGAAAACCCACGACCGCACTCTCCGCCACGTCCTTATGACCAACTAAGGCGCTTTCCACTTCGGCCGTACCTAATCTGTGGCCTGAGACATTGATCACATCATCAATCCGGCCAAGGAGCCAGTAATCTCCGTCTTCATCCCGCCTGGCCCCATCTCCGGTTAAATAGTTGCCCGGATATTGAGAAAAATACATCTCTTGAAAGCGTTCGTGGTCACCATAAATAGTTCTGGCTATTCCGGGCCAGAAAGGCGATTTAATAGCTAATGGCCCTTCCTCATTTGTCCCGGCCTCTGTGCCGTCCTTCTTGAAGATGACAGGCTTTACCCCAAAAAATGGCTTAGTGGCTGCCCCGGGCTTGGTAACTATCGCACCAGGCAGGGGTGAAATAAGGATACCGCCTGTCTCTGTCTGCCACCATGTATCCACAATGGGACATCTCTCTTGACCTATCACTCGATGATACCAGAGCCAGGCCTCCGGATTAATCGGCTCACCCACTGAGCCCAGAAGTCTGAGGCTGCTTAAATCATGCTTCTTGACCCAGTCCTCTCCTTCTTTGGCTAAGGCCCGAATAACAGTCGGGGCCGTATAGAATATATTAACCTTGTATTTCTCGACAATCTCCCAAAATCTGGCCGGATTGGGGTAGGTGGGGATACCCTCAAACATAAGACTTGTGGCCCCATTGCTTAATGGCCCATAAACGATATACGAATGCCCCGTAATCCAGCCTATGTCTGCCGTACACCAGTAAGTGTCTTCTTCATGATAGTCAAAAATCAACTTAAAGGTAGCCGTGACATAGAGGAGATATCCGGCGGTGGTATGGAGAAGCCCTTTGGGCTTGCCGGTACTGCCACTGGTATAAAGAATAAAAAGCGGGTCTTCAGCATCCAGTGGTTCCGGTTCGCAAACCGGGCTAACCTGCTCTTTATCAGTAAAGAAATCACGATATAGCGCCATCTTGACCGGAATATTTGTCCTCTTTACGACTAAGCAGGCTGAAACCGTAGGCGCTCCTTCCAGGGCCAGGTCTGCATTTTTTTTTAAAGGAATCACCTTGCCACGGCGAAAGCCGCCATCTGCGGTTACCAGAACCTTTGCCTGACAGTCATTCAGCCTTTCCCGTAAGGAATCGGCGCTGAATCCTCCAAAGACAACACTGTGAACCGCGCCAATCCGGCTGCAGGCCAGGATGCCGATAGCTAATTCAGGGATCATCGGCAGATAAAAAGCCACCCGGTCTCCCTTTACCACCCCCCTCTTCTTGAGAATGTTAGCAAATTGGCAGACCTGATAATGGAGTTCCTGATAGGTGTATGTCCTGTTCTCGCCGTTCTCACCTTCCCAGATAAGGGCGGCCTTATTTTTACGCCAGGTAGTCAGATGACGGTCAAGACAGTTGTAAGAGACATTTATCCGGCCACCTTTAAACCAGGCCATCTCAGCCTTTGTGGGGTCGCACTCCAGTACCTTATCCCACCTTTTGAACCAGTTAAGTTCTTCTGCCTGTTTGGCCCAGAAGCCCTCCAGGTCGCTTTCCGCTTCCTGATACAAGGCCTCGTACTCCTGTAATGATTTAATGTGAGCCTTTCCTGAAAATTCCTCCCCTGGAGGAAAAACCGCTCCTTCTTTATGTTTACTCATAGTCTCCTCCCCTTCCGATTGCGGATTGCGAATTCCTCATCCCTCATTCCGCAATCCATTATACTCTTCTGATAAAAGTGTGTCAAGAAAAATATGAGTCCTGATAACTTTCTCTTGACAGAATGAAATGTATTATGTTACACTTAGGCTAGGCAGTGGAAGGAAAAGTATGGTGATGTTCATCGTTTCGGCCAATAGCAACCTTCCCGAAAGCTTCAAGCTTTCGGGAAGGTAAGGTTGCAAGTCTCCCTGGCCGAAGCGATGAACATCGCCCTTTATCTTACTATACTCAACGCGGGCATAATCTGCGATTTTGTACCTTCTCAATAACTTGGGGCAATCTGTGTTGTAAGTTGTAAGTTGTAAGTTGTAAGTTGTAGGTTACGCCTACTATAGCTTTTAAGCGTGACTAACAAAAACGCCTAAAGTTTTGGCCCTGACTCGAAGAAATCCGAGCCCCATCGGCTCGCCGACAAGCGATGCTACGCAATCCGCAGAAGCATCTGACTGAAATCCTGCAAAGGTGGCGTGATCCATGACTTTAGGTAATGTTGTTAATCACGCTTTTAAGATAATGTTTTTGGGGTAAGCGAATTTAAGACAGGCTATTTAACTTTTGGAGTTAATCCTTTAGGATTTCATTAGTTATGAAAGGCTAAAGCCTAAACTCCAATTGATATCCAACCCCAAAATCTTTTTCTTAAATACT
Source organism: bacterium (assembly GCA_030019105.1). Classification (GTDB taxonomy): domain Bacteria; phylum UBA9089; class JASEGY01; order JASEGY01; family JASEGY01; genus JASEGY01. The sequence goes on from JASEGY010000069.1 coordinate 8,390, forward strand.
ATACCTACAACTTACAACCTACAACCTGTTCAAAATCACTATTTATGACCGTGCTGAGTATAACGCAAGAGAGGAACATATTGTGAATACAGCTTACACAACGGATTTTAATTTATGGACACAACAAACAGCCCAACTTTTACGAGAACATCGTTGGGAGGATATTGATTTGGAGCATTTGGCGGAGGAGGTTGAAGACTTGAGCAAAAGTGAGAAAAGAGGAATTGCAAGCCAATTAACACGCCTACTCCTGCATTTACTTAAATGGGAGTATCAACCTCAACGCCGTTCGGATAGTTGGCTGGACTCCATTATAGATTCCAGAACCCAAATTGATCTCGCCATTAAGGATAGCCATAGTCTAAAAGATTATCCGTTAGAACAACTTGGGCAGAGTTATCAGAGAGCACGTGGTAATGCGGCTAAACAGACTGGAATGCATCTTTCATATCTTCCCGAAGAATGTCCATATCCTATAGAATTAGTGTTGAGTGAGGACTGGTTGCCTGAAAAGTAAGGAAAAAAGGTATCCTCTTCAAATTTAATGGGTATCTGTTGTAAGTTGTAGGTTGTAGGTTCGCTGGTGTGACGGTTAACTTACAACCTACAACCTACAACCAAATACACCAATAGATTTGAAGAAGATACGAAAAAAGGTTGTAAAACTTATGCGAACTTTATTATTCATTTTTCTAATTATAGCCATTCTCTTATCTTCATCCGGCCCGGCAGAAGCCGGAATTATAGAAAGAATTGTGGCCAAGGTTAATCAAGAAGCCATCACCCTCACTGAACTGGAAGAGGCTGTCGCTGCCGGCAAGGTTTTTGCCCAGCTCACCGGCGAAGAACCTGATGAAAAAGAGATATTGGCTCAACTGATTGAAGACCGTCTGATTTTGGTAAAGGCTAAAGAGGCAGGGATTACAGTTACCGCCGGCCGGGTCGAATATGAAATAGATAAAATCAAATCCAGGTTTCCCGATGAGAAAGCTTTTAGGGAAGCTTTATCTCAAGAAGGAATCAGTAAGGCTGAATTGGCCAAAAGATATGAAGAGCGGTTAATGAAAGAAGAGTTGACCGCCCGTTCAGTTAAAATCGCTCCCATTACAGAGCAAGACCTGGAAGAGAAACTTAAAGGACAGGATATTCAAATTCAGGTAAGGCAAATCCTGGTCGAAACCAGGGAAGAGGCAGATTCTATTGCTGCTCAGGTGAAAGAGGGAGTTGATTTCCTGGAATTAGCCAAACTCAAGTCGCTATCTCCTGACCAGGGAGAGACGCTGGGGTTCTTTTCCCGGGGACAAATGGTGGCTGAATTTGAAGCCGTGGCCTTTTCCCTGAAGGAAGGGGAAACAGGAATAGCCGAAACCAATTTAGGCTTTCATGTGATCGAATGCCTGGTGGTAAGAAAGACCCCGGAAGAGATTTTAACACAACTGCGGGAAGGATGGCGGGTAAGCTTGTATCGGACACGATTGGATCAGGCCATGAAAGAATGGCTTGAGAATCTTAAAGCAGAGGCCTATATTGAAACCAGGCTTTGAATTATAGTAAGCATTCAGGTGTCAACAGTGAGGTAAAGCCTATGACTTTTGATGTAATATTACTTAAACAAGCGAATAATGATTGCATTGCTCGTCCCGCATTATGGCCGGATTCGGTGGTACATGGAGTGACCGAGCAAGAAGCCCTGGATCGCGTTTGTGTTCTAATTCGTGATTTACTCAGTAGGACGCAATTGGTGCAGGTAGAAGTGGATGTGCCAAAGAATCAAGTTGACAATTACTGGCTTGCTAAGGCTGGCATGTTCGCTGACGACCAAACCTGGGACGATTTTCTAAAGGCGATGGCTGACTACCGCCGGCAATTGGATGACAAGCAAACATCAGAATTAACATGAGCTTATATATTCTTGATACTGACCATGTTACCTTACACCAGCACAACCATCCATGCGTGATAGCCAAGATCCAAACCTGTGCTCCAGAGGAGTTGGCGATCACTGTTGTCACCGTCGAAGAGCAGATGCGCGGCCGACTGGCGCAGTTGGGACGACCAAGAGTCAACTTGACTGCAGCTTACGATCAACTCCGTGCTACATCTGATTATTTCTGTGGCTTGAGCATCCCGCTATTCGACGAGACAGCACAACAACGGTACCAGCAACTGTGTTCGCAAAAGATTCGCATCGGCACGCTCGATTTGCGGATTGCTGCCATTGCCTTGAGACAGAATGCCATTCTAATCACCCGTAATCGGTGTGACTTTGAGCGGGTGACAGGATTAAGGCTTGAAGATTGGAGTCAATAATATCGACTGGGCGGAGGTCGCCTAACTTGAAAACCGAAACTCAAAACCCGAAACCTGTCGTGGGCATAACCATGGGAGATGCGGCCGGGATTGGCCCGCAAATCATCCTTAAGGCCCTCTCCCGGAGTTCACTTTACGAAGAGTGCCGGCCGCTGGTTATCGGAAGTATTGAAATCCTTGAGGCTGTCCGAAAACTGATAGACAGTTCTGTTGATATCCATCCGGTAAAAGAAGTAAGAGATGCCCGATTTAATTTGGGCTGTGTAGATTGCCTCAACTTAGACAATATCCACCCGGATCAGTTTAAGATAGGAGAAGTTGCCCCGGTCTGCGGCAAGGCGGCGGTAGAGTATATTCAGGAAGCGGTCAGATTGGCTATGGCCAAGGAAATTTCGGCGGTAGTTACCTGTCCGATAAGCAAGGCCGCCATAAATAAGGCTGGTTTTTCCTACCCGGGCCATACTGAGCTTTTGGCCCAATTGACTAACACCCGGTCAGCCGCTATGATGCTGGCAGCAGACAGGCTGCGGGTCATCCTGGTTACTATTCATATCTCTCTTAAAAAAGCCATCCAGGGACTCAAGCAGGAAAAAATTGTAAAAACCATCAAGCTGGCTCATCGGTCATTGAACTCCCTGCTGAAAAAAAAACAACCCAAACTAGCGGTGGCCGGCTTAAACCCCCACGCTGGGGAAGGTGGTCTTTTCGGGCGGGAAGAAATAGAAATCATTGAACCGGCGGTGGCAGAGGCCCGCTCTCTTGGAATAGAAGTTAGCGGCCCCTACCCGCCTGACACGGTTTTCTATCAGGCTTACCACGGAAAATTCGATGCCGTCATTGCCCTCTATCACGATCAGGGGCTGATTCCAATAAAGCTTTTAGGCTTTGATAAGGGAGTCAATGTTACCCTGGGGCTGCCTATTATTCGAACCTCCCCTGATCACGGGACTGCTTTCGACATCGCCGATACCAATACAGCCAATCCAGCCAGCCTGATCGAAGCCATAAAACTGGCTTGCCGGATGGCTGCTTAAAAATTAGGAAGTAAGAAATGGGAAATAGGAAGTACATCAAGGTACTCCCATTTCCTAATTTCCCATTTCCCATTTTCGACTTGAGTGGCCGAAACGATGA
>JASEGY010000006.1 GCA_030019105.1 bacterium
GTTCGATATTCGATATTTTCCTCCGTCGCAAGCTTTCACAGTAAGGTGAACCATCATCCCGATGGTGCGTAATGTGACCAACCTTAAACTCCTGCCCCCTGCCCCCTGCCCCCTACCCCCTGCCCCCTGATCATTCTACCATGACTTTTGAAGAAGATACCAATATATCACCATTTGGCTGATACTTTTTTCTGAATAACACTCGAAAGAAGCCGTCCGCCCAGCAATGTTGGCCATGATGCGGCCACCGACCACATAAGCCATTTGACTCGTTTCGGGTAATGTAGCCACGCCCGGAAGGCAGCTCCAGGCAGAAGGTCCGGCTCTTCGGACAACCGTCCCCGAATTCGTGCAAACTCCAGATTGCCGCGGGCTATGGCACACGATTGCTTGAAGAGAACCTGTTTTCGGCAAGATGGCCGTGTCAGCATCTTTTCGAGCACCGACAGATTGGACTCGGCGGTCTGCTGCGTATTTTTTATGGTATTTCCAGACCATAACCTGTATCGTACCAAGGGTTGCCAAACACCACGCGCCCACAGTTTCTCTTCGGCTATCCGCAACCATAAATCCCAATCCTCGGCAGCCCGAAATTGGGAATCGAATCCGCCTGCCCGCTGTATCGCATCATACCGGACCATCACGGTGGATGCCCCAAACAGGTTATGGAAAATCAGCCGCCTGAGAACATCGCCTTCCGGGAATTTTTTTCTGTTCGAGTAGCGAATGCCCAAATCACTATAACCATCCCAAAGGTAATAATTGGTAAAGAGTAAATTGGCTTCAGTGTCATGACTGCTTAGGGCAAACTGCTTTTCCAGTTTCTCCGGAAGCCAGATATCGTCGGAATCAAGGAAGGCGACCCATTTTCCTCTTGCTTCCACAATAGCCGTATTGCGCGCCGCGCATACACCTGCATTTACCGGTTGCCGTATTACGCTTATCCTTGAGTCTGTTTCGGCAAGGTTTCGGGCTATTTCCCATGTGCCGTCTGTCGAGCTATCATCCACTACAATCAGTTCCCATTCCTGGCAGGTCTGGTTTCTGACGGAATTTATGGCGTTTGCCAGGAATTTTCCAGCGTTAAAAGCCGGCATTATAACGGATACTACTGGCGAAAAAGACATTGGTTAAATATGTAAGCGTTCACGGGTTCAGGGTTCACGGTTCACGGTTGAGGAAAGCGGCGGCTTTGGCCATCCTTTCGGCCACTATAGCGCTAAAGAAACCAGGTTTCTTGAAGAAACCTGGTTTCTGGAGGATCGCAATGGCCGAAACGATGAATCAAGGCCAAAGTGGTGAAAGACGCAACAACTCTGAACATTGAACCAGGAACCTGTGAACGATTACTTAAATATGGAGTCCCATGCGTTTGAAGAGATCGGTAAATCTATGTTCGTATGTGTGTTCGCGTATCGTACGGTTATAACCGGCTTCGCTAATGGCCTGACGCTCGGTGTCATGGCCAAGGTAGTAATGAATCTTGTCAATAAGATCAAGGATGTTATCAAAAACAACCACTTCGTGATTTGGGATGTAAAAATCATCAAGACGTTCAGCAGGGCTTGTTAGAAGGAAGCCTCCGCAACCTGTTACCTCGAAATTGCGTCCCTTGATCTGTTGCAATTGCGCACGGCTGCCCCGCCACAACCGCTTCCAGAAAGACGGCCGGCATGAGGCATTGGAGAGGTTCAGATTTATGCGAGACTTGTTGAAAATAGCGATCATTTCCTCTTGTCTCACCCGGTCTTCAGGCCAGCCCGTACCACGGGTAACCACATATATTCCAGCATCCCGCAACCGGGCAATCAGCTTCGGCCGGTCGCCGTGGGCCATCCCCACGAAACTGACATCATATTCAAACGGCAAGTTCAAGCGTCGGTAATGATAGTGATTACATGCCCACTGGGTAAAAAGCGCATGGTTGTATCCGATACCGGCATACTTAGGCAGTGCCCAAGTATCCGTCGTTGCAACCCATCTGAAGGCATGCGCCCAGTGTCTGGAGAAATTATCAAACCGCCAATGATCATCGCAGAACCAGTTTAATGTGACGATTCCGGATTCCGTGATTGATCGTATGGCCTTATAGTCGAACTGATCCGAAAACAGGCAACAGAACATTAGGTCCGGCCTTATTTCAGCCACCTTTCTGATGAGGCTTCTATTCATGCCATCCCGGCCCAACTTGGCCAGCAGAGTCATAAAGTCGAAATAAATCAGATCATGCCCCATGCACTCAAGCGTGCTGAAAAAATTGGCGTGCTCGAAGCTAACCCCTTGCTCCGGTCGGCCATAGTCATATTTCATTGCCACATACAAAATTTTCATGTGTCCTGGATTACATTTTGTAACCGTTCACGGAACGCTGAAATTAGAAATTGGAAATTGGAAATTGGAAATTGGAAATTGGAAATTGAAAAGTATGGCCTTGTTCATCGTTTAGGCTACCAAAGCGCCGAAGAAACCAAGTTTCTTCAAGAAACCTGGTTTCTCTCGCCCTCATCTCGGGAAAAAGTGTAAAGCGATCTTCTGGACATTTACCAGCCGAATGAAACGAGGCCCAATTTCTAATTTCCAATTTCAGCGTTCCGTGAACGCTTACCTTTTTCAGTTATCGCTGAAACCAGAAACAGCCGCAACCGTATTTTTGATTGTCGGTCAGCTCGGGCGAGGCGTGTTCGATCACGCCTTCCTTGTCTGAGTTATCGGGAATCAGTGCAAATTCCCGCAACGTCAATTCTTGAAAGCTCCCCCGTATTTGTTCATGGGAATAAATACGGTGGGCATTGAAACGGATTACAGGACGACCAACCGGAACCACGAACAAGAGTGTCCCACCCGGAGCCAATACCCTCATAAGCTCGCGCATCGCTTTCAGGTCTCCGTCCGGATCCAGTACATCGCCATAACGCCCCAGACCTACATGTTCCACCACATGCATGCAAGACAACGACCTCAGGCTTTGATCAGAAAACGGAAGTGCCATCAAATTGGCCCGACCGGTGACCAGATTTCGAAGCGACAGTTTAGCGGGACGATAATCATAAAATTTTACTGGAATGAATGCCGAAACTATTGAAATAAAATGCAGGCTTGAGCCGATGTCCACATGTAATTCCGGCATGGTGCCGGCAAGCACTCGCGCTGCCCAAGCCGGGTGGTATAGGTAATGTGTGTCGAAGTTCGTGACACTCGTGCCATCATCAAGACACGGATACCGATCCTTCCATCGCAATCTGAAACGCGGAGATGCGTTATTTGACTGTCGTCTAAATTGCCGGTACTGGCGTATGAAACCCAGGTAGTTCATGGATAGCTTCGGATTCCTTAATTCTGTGCCTCTGTGGCTGGGCAGTTACATTTATATGAAATTATGTAACTACTCAGCCACGAATGAACACGAATATACACGAATAAAAACCAACACCTAAATTTAGCCGATGAGGCGAATAGAACACGGATTGTACGGATGAGACGGATAGACACGGATAATAAAAATCAGTGAAAATCCGTTGAATCCGTGTCATCCGTGTTCTATAAAAATTCGTGATAATTCGTGTTCATTCGTGGTTAATAAGGAGGCTGTGTAGTTACGAAATTATAATAGTAATACCTTAAAAAGTCAAGGGGAATTCTGAAGTATTTGCTTTCCGTGATGCAGAGATGCATCGGTGGGAGCGCGAGCTACCGCATCTTCTCCTTTCAAGGATAGAGTACTTGACAAATTTAAGATTGTTAGTTATAATTTATACTGACCGCTGGGGATATATAGACTTCATGAAAAAGATTTTGGGGTTGGTTATCCTTTGGAGTTTAGGCTTTAGCCTTTCATAACTAATGAAATCCTAAAGGATTAACTCCGAAAGCTACATAACCTGTCTTGAATTCGCTTACCCCAAAATATTTATCTTAAGAGCTATAGATCGTCGCTGTGGCCATCAACCTTGTGGCAAAAGGGACGAGTTTATCCGAGAGGCTTCGACTTTTAAAAGGAGGCAAGATATGCCGCAGGTATTAACCAAAGAAGGATATGCGAAACGAAAGGCCGAGTTGGACTATTTAAAAAAGGTCAAGAGAAGGGAGATATCAAAGACCATTGGTTTAGCCAGAGAACACGGAGATTTAAAGGAGAATGCCGAGTATCATGCGGCCAGGGAAGAACAGGCAATGGTTGAGGCAAAGATCAGACAATTAGAAAGCCAGCTTGCCGGCGCAACTATCTTAGATGAAGAGAGCCTCCCTGATGGTGAAGTCTGTATTGGGACTACGGTAAGATTGGAGGACATAGATAAAGGTTTAGAACTTACCTATACCTTAGTCAGCCCCGTAGAGGCAAACTTTAGTTCAGGGAAGATTTCTACAACCTCACCAGTAGCTAAGGGATTGATGAATAAAAAAGTAGGAGAAGTAGCCGAGATCAATGTCCCGGCCGGGATACGAAGATATAAGATACTTGAAATAAAGAAAGAGATCTAGCAGTCTGTCGGAGTGAAATAGAGAATCCCAATGTTCACGGCATCTTGTTGTAGTTGCAGAGCTTGCTCTGCCAAAACGTCGAGCAAGCTCGACCACTACAAAATTGCGCACAGATAGATTTTCTCTCCGACAGACTGCTAGGGCAACTACTCCCGCTCGGCGGAAGTTCTTCCCCAGTTTTAGAAACCAGGTTTTTTGAAAAAACCTGGTTTCTAAAGGCTCCTCAAACCGACGAGGAATTTCCGCCAGGCTGTACTACTCAGTCAGATAGTCAGAATCCCTAACTCCTGACTACTGGATACCTGAGATGTCAAAAAAAATGAGAAGTGCTGTCAATGCAAGATTTTTCTTGACAGGGGTGATATTCTATAGTAAAATAATTATAGAGGCGCAGAAGATTAAGGAAGCAACGGGCCGGAGTGGCGGAATAGGTAGACGCCTCGGACTTAAAATCCGATGAGACTTTGTCTCGTGCCGGTTCGAGTCCGGCCTTCGGCACCAATAATAATTAACAATTATCGTCGCGGGGTGGAGCAGTGGTAGCTCGTTGGGCTCATAACCCAAAGGTCACGGGTTCAAATCCCGTCCCCGCAACCAATATTGAAGATGAGCATTGAAACTTTTGAATGGTGCCTATTTATCATATTGTTAGCTATTACCTTGTGGGTCGGGATAGATCTTCAGCGAGATTCAAAAAGGCATCAGGAGAAAATAGAAAAATTAGATGAAAGAATGGATAGTATTCTCAGGAAAATAATTTCTTCGTCTAAGTTGTAAGTATAGATTGTAAACGTCGCGGGGTGGAGCAGTGGTAGCTCGTTGGGCTCATAACCCAAAGGTCACGGGTTCAAATCCCGTCCCCGCAACCAATATCAATTAACGCAATACCGCAAAACTCGCCCAGAAATCACTTTGCCAGGCATCTGGTAGTCTGGTGACTGGCGGTTACCAGACTACCAATCACCAAAAACAAGTTGTCGGGGTGACTTTTGCGGTATTGCCAATTATCAATTAATAATTGTTAATTGATAATTGATATTATGACAGGCAAGCCGGGAAGGTGACATGACAGGATAGGCAGTGGGCTTGAAGATTTAATGCCTTTATCCTCTTTTGCTTTGAGATATTTTGTTGGAAAAACTTGCAGTGGCGGTGTAGCTCAGGTGGTTAGAGCACGCGGCTCATATCCGCGTTGTCCGGGGTTCGAGTCCCTGCACCGCTACCAATCTGCCGATTAAACATCTCGAAATCTCTGCAATCCATTAAAAAACGAAGAGTGTCATGTAATGCGCCATATTTTTGCTGTCTATGAATAATGGAACCTTATATTTCATTCTTACCTTCCTGAATCTCCAGCCACAGATTGATCATCAAATATCGCTAAGTTGAAGAACCATTATATCCATTAGAGATAACCTATAGCAAAAGCTGTGTTTGCCGGGTTAATTCTTGTTAGGCACAACTTAGTCAATGGACAGCTTTTAAGATAATGCTTTACAAACTCCATGATTAAAACATTCAAGTGCAAGGAAACTGAGCGGATATTTAACGGGCAGTTTTCTCGACGCTTCCCCCAAGATATGCACCGTGTAGCGGCTCGCAAGCTGGAAATGCTGGCAGCAGCTACCGTGCTTGAAACATTGCGCCTTCCGCCTGGGAATCGACTTGAGTCCTTGAGCAGAAAACGTGTCGGCCAGCACAGCATTCGCATTAATGACCAGTGGCGCATCTGCTTTGTTTGGCGTGATGGTGATGCCTTTGATGTTGAGATTGTAGATTACCACTGAGGTGATGTCATGACTACACGAGAATTTGACCCGATACATCCTGGCGAAATATTGCGGGAGGAATTTCTGAAGCCTATGGGAATTAGCCCATATCAATTGGCTAAGGACATTGGTGTCCCCCAATACTGGATTAGCGAGATTGCACATGGCAAGAGGAGAATTACATCTGACACGGCGTTACGGCTTGGACGCTTTTTCGGTATGGAGGCACAGTTTTGGGTCAACCTGCAAGCCAGGTATGACTTGCTCTGCGCTCAGGCAATGGTGGGATCCCGTATAGATCAAGAGGTTCGCCCATATGCGGCCGAAGCAGCTTAACTTAGCACTGGAGTTGAAGATGAGGACGTCCGTACTAAAACGCGGAACACATTAGCGTATGCAGAAGATGTGGTTAAAGGTGGTCAGACCTACGCATACGGCGAAGATCTCCCATGTGAACTTAGGGTAATGTGGGCAGGAGATGAACAACCTCCTTTCGATCCTGGTGACGACTTGTAGAGTATATGTAAAGAGGGGCATTGATCATCGTTTCGGCCAGTTATTTCATAGGGCGCTTTCCCGTAGATCAGATCTGTCGTTAGTTGCCAGTATCAAGCAAGAGAAACATATGAAATTTACTCAGTACTTTTTTTATACTCGACAACGAAATGACAGGAAAAACATCAAAATTGAATGGATTCGGTATACTATTGACAATCCAGCTAAGGAAGAGATACAATCTGATGGTCGAATTAGACGATGGGCTAAAATTTCAGAAGCAAACAACAAATATCTTCGTGTTGTTTTGTTGGAGGGCGGAGAAACTGTTCACAATGCTTTCTTTGATCATTCTTTTAAGGAGGAGTCGTGATGGAGATTAAATATTTCTCAGATACTGACACCGTGCTTGTCAATTTTACCAACAAGGAAGTTGTTGAGACGCGAGATTTAAGCGAGAATGTCTTGTTGGATTTAGACAAAAACGGCAACATTGTAAGCATGACTGTTGAGCACGCAAGACGACAAACTAACATGAACGACTTTTCTTTTCAGCAAATTCACAGCCCTGTTGCTCAGATGGCCTAATGAATCCTTATGTTCAACTTGTTCATCCGCTGGATGATTACCAGATAGAAGTGGTGTTCGAGAACGGTGAGCGCCAGACTGGAGGAGGAACCATGATTTGTGAGTTCTGCGGTGGTGAAACCCGAAAAAAGAAGGTTAAACGACAACATTGGCTACAAGGTAAGCTCGTATCTTCTCAATAACTTGGGGCTCAGAAACCAGGTTTCTTGAAGAAACATGGTTTCTACCCGCAAGTGCCCCGAAATATTGAGAAGATACCTAAGCTCTATATCGTCGAAGACGTAGAGACAGAAGTCTGTATAACCTGTGGGGAGCGTTATTTTCACGCTACAGTTCTTGTAACTACTCAGCCACTAGCATCACCTTTGATCACCCGTTAGAAACTGCATAAATGAAACTTGACGTCCAAGCCAGCAAGCCAGCCAGTTAGCGGATTCGCCGTTGCGGATATAATTCCAATTATGCAATTTACACGGTGCTGTTCAAACCTGATGCTAGGGCACAAAGATTATAAATAGCACACGGATTGCACGGATGAGACGGATTGACACGGATAAAAATTTATTAAAAAATCCGTGAGAATCCGTCAAATCTGTGTCATCCGTGTGCTATTCCATCATTAGTTCTTCTTCGTGCCTTAGTGCCTTAGTGCCTTTGTGGCTGAGTAGTTACCAGTTCTTGATGACATCGACCGCTATCTTTCTGTAACTCATAAGGTGGAACAACAGATTAATGTGGAGGTTGTGAGTATGGGTAGCGCCTTGGCCTAACAACGGGATGCAACGGACGGGCGGAGAGAAACATGGGTTTTTGGGAAGGCGAAACTTGTGAATACTGTGGCGGGTCGATTGTCGAGAAGCGTGTTACCATGCATCGGAAAGTCAAGGAAAATTATGTGCTGATTGAGAGTGTGCCTGCGGGAGTATGTACGCAGTGCGGTACACGCTATTATGCCGCAAATGTGCTCAAGACGATTGAAGAGAGCATTCGGGGACGGCGAAAAGCGGAGCGAGAATTGCTTGTGCCTGTGTACTCACTATGAGTTAGTTCTGCCATAGATTGCTCATTAGAGTATTGCTAAGTTGAGTCACCATTGGATATAACCTATAGTAAGAGTTGTGGTTGCCGGGCTAATTTTTGTTAGGCACCCTGAACCGTTCGTAACTCCATGTGGAGGATAAACGACCATGCCGATTCTATCTATGTTCTATGGCATCGTGATCCGCATGTACTTTTATGATGACCAGCAGCATCACGTGCCCCACTTCCACGCCGAATATGCCGGGAAGCGGGTGGTGTTCAGTATCAGCAATGGGGAGGTATTGGCTGGCAAGCTGCCGTCTGGAAAAGCTCGACTGGTGCAGGCATGGATTGAAATCCACCGCGAGGAACTACTCGCTAACTGGGAATTGGCCGTAAATGGCGAGGAAGTATTCAAGATTGAGCCGTTGAGGTAGGAGATGTTCATGAATCCTTATGTTCAACATGTTCATCCACTGGATGATTACCAAATAGAGGTGGTATTCGAGAACGGTGAGCGCCGGATATTTGACGTGAAACCTTACCTTCAACGTGGTGTCTTCGTCCGCCTGCAAAATCGCGCTGCATTTCAAGCGGCGCAGGTGGTGGCCGGTTCTGTCGAATGGCCTGGCGAGTTGGATTTGAGCTATGATACGCTGTATCTGGAAAGCCAGCCGATATGAGTTAGTTTTGCCACAGATTGCTCATTAGAGTATTGCTAAGTTGAGGCACCATTGGATATAACCTATAGTAAGAGTTGTGTTTGCCGGGCTAATTTTTATTAGGCGGCAATTAGTTGGTCGGTCATTCCCGGGGCTGCCGAGGCTTCGCATGTTAGCTAAGGAGAGGTCGTTACCACCGAACCTATGATCATTACATCACATGGGAAACCGTTAATGGCGTTAATAGATATTGAAGATGTGGACGTTGAAACGATTGCTTTGAGCTCCAATCCAGAGTTTCTCGCCATTATCCAACATCCCCGAAGACGACATGAACAGAAAGGAGGCATATCGAAGCAAAGAGATGAGACATCGTTTGGGAGTAATTGAATCGGGTGCAGTTACTCTCCGCTACTGACCCAAGCATTTGGGGTAAAACGGGTTTCAAACAGGGCGATTTGTGCTAAATTACCCTGTTTATTTGCAGAAATTTGGGGGTAAATAGGGCAGATTTGTTGATGGTAGCGGAGAGTATCTGCACCCAATTGAATCATAATAGAGGAGGAGGCTTGAATGAACCAATCAAAAATTGAATCATTTCCGTCAGATGTAGCAAATAAGCTCAAAACCTACGTCTATAGGCTAATTGACCCGTGAAACGGGGAGACCTTTTATGTCGGAAAGGGACAGGGCAATCGCGTGTTTGCGCACATCTGCGCCGAGCAGAATATAGAAGGTGATAAGCTCGACAACAAAATTGAGAAAATTAAGCGCATCCGGGAAATACACCGTGCCGACTTAGAGGTCGTCCTCGTCATTCATCGCCACGGAATGGATGACGAGACTGCCTTGGAGGTTGAAGCTGCGCTTATCGATGCGTATCCAGGCCTCACCAATGTCGTTGGTGGAGCAGGCAGCAACGACTACGGGGTGATGCATGTCAAGGAGATCATTAGCCTCTACCATGCTGAGCCGGCAGTGTTCCAGCAGCACAAGGCGTTGCTGCTCAACGTCAACAGGAGTGCTGCCGAGACATCGCTTTACGAGGCAACTCGTTATGCTTGGGTGATCAACAAGGACAAGGACAAGGCCAAGCAAGCTGAAGTCATTCTCGCCATTCAGCAAGGCCGCATCATCGGTGCCTTCATTGCAGACGACTGGTTGGAAGCGACGGCAGCGAACTTTCCAGGGCGAGACGATATTCCCGGACGCTTCGGCTTCGTTGGCCAGGAGGCACCCGCCGCAATCAGCAGGCTGTACGTAGGGAAACGTGTGCCTGACGAGTACCTCAAGCCTGGCGCTGCAAACCCGGTCAGGTACACCTGGGACGCGTAGAGTGGATCCGCCGAATGTATTAATAATTCGTGTGAAGCGTAGCGAAGCGGAGCCGACACATAATTCTTGAAAAATGCTATGAACGTTGATGTGTCAAACATAAATAATTTCGACCTGTGCAATCGACATCTACCAACAATTTAATCACCACGGAGACACGGAGACACGGAGAGAAATCAGGAAATAAGTCTAAAGGTGTAGATACTCTAATTTAATAGCACACGGATGACACGGATTCAACGGATTTACACTGATTTTATTCGTGGTAATCCGTAGTATCCGTGTTATCCGTGTGCTATTCTTCTAAAATTATTTCTCCGTGCCTCCGTGTCTCCGTGGTGAATTTCCGTTTGCACAGGTCGAATAATTTGGCAGAACAATTGCTTTCGTTGCCTCCCGCCTCAAGGGCTTTCCTCGCGGAAAAGCTTGTGGTGAGCATAGATAATTATGCTGATCCGGAGATTGAGGCTGCTTGGAGTGAGGAGATCACCCGACGGATACAGGAATACGAAGAAGGCCAGGTTCACGGAATATCCTCAAAAGAAGTCTTCCGGGAAGCAAGAAAGAGGCTGGATGAAGCCCGCTCGATATCATCCTGAAGCACAGATTGAGACCATCGAGTCAGCATTATTCTATGACAGTAGGTAGGAAAGTCTTGAAGACAGGTTCCTTGCGGCTATGGAGGAGTGCGAACGCCTTATCCAGACCTATCCTGCCTCTGGGGTGACCTGCGATAAGGGAACGAGAAGACGTATAGTAAAGAAGTTCCCTTTTGGTGATGAAGGCTTTTACAGTCGAAGAAAGGAGATAGCCATGACCGAGCTTCTTTCAAAAGCATTTGATCAAGCAGTAAAGTTGCCACAACCTCTGCAAGATCAAGTTGCAGAAGAGTTATTGGAAGATATTGAGGGCGAATTCAAATGGGATGAAACATTGGCCAAGTCTCACGATAAACTTGCAAAATTGGCTGACCATGCACTGGCAGAATTCAAGGCTGGTCGCACCAAAAAGATGGGATTCGATGAACTATGAATTCTCGCAATACCACAACACTCGGCAGGGGATCATTTTGAAGAAACGTATCCCCCTGCGACAAATTTAGGTAAGAAGCAATAATATTAACTACTATCAACAATTTCAATCATCACCAAGTGAGTTCCTGCCGATTTTCGCGGTATTGCGGTATTAGGCATTTCAGCACTTTAAACTTCAGGCACTTTAGGAGAGTGGCTTATGAAACATTTGTTAACACCAAAGCTTGATTATGTCTTTAAACGATTGTTTGCGAAAGATATGGAGATTTTGCTTGATCTGGTCAACGCCGTACTGAATTTTCCCGAACCCCAACGGATACAGTCGTTGGAGGTAAAAAATCCGACCATTTTACCCGAACAGATCACCGACAAGTACATTATCCTGGACATTCTGGCCGTTGACAGGAGGGGATACCAGTATGACATCGAAATGCAGGCACAAAAATACCAGTATTATCCGGAACGGACCGTGTACTATCTCTGTCGCATGTATGCGAACCAGCTTGAAGCAGGGGAAAAGTATGAATCTCTGAACCCGGTACTCGGCATTCGTTTCCTTGATTACGAGCAATTTCCAGACGATAAGGATTTTCACTATTGTTTTCAACTCCGCGATGTCCGGCATCCAAACCTTCGGCTGACGAATCATTTGTCAGTGTATATGTTCGAGCTGCCAAAGCTTAAAAATAGCACCCAGTCTGAGCAATGGGGAGAAAAGGTGTTCGAATGGTTACATTTTCTCAATCATGCTCAAGAGGAAGGAGAACAAACGATGAGAACCCAATACACAAATCCGGCCATTCTTAGCGCGGCCTCTGGCCGCAACCAAACCAATTTTGGATTGCAGATTGCGGATTATGGAACGCTGAAATTGGAAATTGGAAATTAGGAAAAGCGTGAAAGCCTAATTTCTAATTTCCAATTTCAATTCGCAATCGTAACATTCTCGCGGACAACGCAAATGTTGCGGGGTAATAGTATAAAGCGTTCAAAGTGTTAGAAAAATTGAGCGTAGATGACGAAACCCGTTACCAAGCAGAGATGCGGGAACGAGCTTTAAGAAACAAGGTCTCTGAATTGGCTGCCGCCCGAGAAGAAGGTATAGAAGAAGGCCGAGAAGAAGGTCGAGAAGAAGGGTTGAAACAAGGCGAAATAATAGGGCAAATTCGGCTATTACAAGAAATGCTAAAGCATCTAATCTGTTCCGAAAAAGACCTCGTTCAAAAAAGCATAGAAGAATTGAATAAAATGCTCCAGGAACTAAAAGCTGAATTGAAGTCTTGATTAGGGGACGGAGTTGAAATGGTTGACATAGGGGGGGTTGGTGGTCAGCACATCCTCAGGAAGGAAAGGTGTTATGACTGTGACGGTCGAAAAGATTGCGACACTTTATTCTGGTTCTGGATTGGAAATCACGACGAGTATGAAAGACTTCTTGGGAAGTTATGTTCCTACAAAAATTTTTAAACACCATTACTCGCTATGAATTGCTTAAACCAAAAGAGAAGATTGTTGTGGCTGTCTCAGGAGGGCCGGACTCGGTTGCCCTGACTCATATCCTGGTTTCTCTGGGCAAAAATTATAACTTACGCCTTCATCCGGCTCATCTTAACCACCTCTTGAGGGGTGAAGAAGCCGAAGCTGATGCCTCTTTTGTCAGGAGCTTATCTCAGCAGTTAGGGCTTGATTTGACCATAGAAGAAATTGATGTGGCTCAAGTAGCCAAAAAGGATGGCCTCTCCATTCAGCAGGCAGCCAGAAAGGTTCGGTATGACTTTTTAACCCGCGTAGCTGAAAAAATAGGGGCAAAGCGAATTGCCCTGGGGCATCACCTTGATGACCAGGTTGAGACTATCCTGATGCGGCTCATCAGGGGCTGTGGCCCGGAAGGCCTGGCCGGGATACCTCCCCGGAGAAAAATGGCTGATGATCTGATTCTGGTAAGGCCATTGATTGAGATAACCTCGGCCGAGATTAAGGAATACCTGAAGGAAAATAAGCTGCCTTATCGTATTGATTCGTCTAACCTTAAAAGAGATTACTTAAGAAACAAGATCAGGTTGGATGTTCTCCCCATGCTTCTCAACCTGAACCCTAATTTTAAACAGACCTTGTTAAGGATTAGCTCTTTATGGGAGAGGGATGATAAATACCTTGAGGAAGCAGCGGAAGAGCATCTGGGTAGACTGAAGAAGGAAAAAGAAGGAAGCCTTGATCTGAGCGAATTCAATCCCCTTCCTTCAGCCATTAAATCGAGGATAATCCGCCGGCTTTTGAATACAATTATAAATAACCACGTCGAATTCTCTTTTCAACACGTAGAAGACGTGCTCCTTATGGCTGAGTTTGGGCCGGCCCAGGGAAGATTAGAACTGCCTGGAGGAGTGATAGTTAAGAAAGAATACAATGTCTTGAGGGGGGAGTTAAGAAAAAAGAAAGGCGAGGAGAAGAAATCTTTTCATTATTCTTTCTTCCCCGGAGACAGAGTAGAGCTTCAGGAAATAGGCAAGGCACTTGAGACCAATATCTTAAGCAATCCTCCATTCAGGATATCAAAGGATAGGAGTATGGTTTATCTTGATTTGGAACAAATCAAGCCACCGTTGCTGGTACGCAATTTCTGTCCGGGGGACCGATTCACGCCCTTAGGGATGAAAGGGACAAAAAAGGTAAAGGACTTCTTTATTGATCTTAAGATTCTGCAAGAACAGCGGGATCAGACGCCCATTATTCTGGACAGGAAAGGGATTATTTGGGTAGCCCCTTATCAGATAAGTGACCGGGTGAAGGTTACAACTAAAACAAAGGATGTTTTATTAGCTTCATTGGAGGTAACTACTTAGGTTCACAATTCACAGTTCCAGGGTTCAAGGTTCAAGGTTTAAGGTTTAAGGTTTAAGGTTAGAGAGCGACCAACCGTGAACCTTGAACCTGACAACCTGAGTAGAGAGCGACCAACCGTGAACCTTGAACCTGACAACCTGAGTAGTTACCATTGGAGACGAGTAAAGATGGAAACATTCCCACAAAACCTACAAAAGAAAAAGGATGACAATATAAGTAAGACCATAAAATCTCTGGGTTTCTGGCTCTTAGTCTTTCTTATCATCTTTACCCTTTTTCAGAATCTTCAGGTGCCCAAGGTAGAGATAGAGGAAATACCCTACAGTAATTTTTTACTTCTGGTTAGATTAGGTCAAATAGATGCTCTGAGGATTGTTGAGAAGGATATTCTAGGGGAGAGGAAGGTTAAAAAGGGGGATAAAGTGGTCAAAATCCCTTTCAAGACATTTATACCTTATGAGGATCCTAATCTGATTCCTCTTTTAGAGGAAAAAGGAGTTGACTTTTACGGAAGAAAACCGGTTGAACCCGAATGGTGGATGAACTTAATCTATTCCATCTTTCCGATACTTGTTCTTTTTGGTCTTTTTTGGTTTTTTCTTTACCGGCAGGTGCGGGGACCGGGTGGTCGGGTCCTTTCTTTTGGCAAAAGCCGGGCCAAACAGTTGTCAGGGGAACACACCAAGTTTACTTTTGCTGATGTGGCCGGGGTCGAAGAAGCCAAGGCGGAATTGAAGGAGGTAATTGAATTTCTGAAGGATCCTAAAAGGTTTCAGAAATTAGGGGCCAAGATACCCAAAGGGGTTTTATTGGTGGGGCCGCCGGGAACGGGTAAGACCTTGTTAGCCAAAGCAGTAGCCGGTGAGGCTGATGTGCCGTTCTTTTCCATTAGTGGTTCTGACTTTGTGGAGATGTTTGTCGGAGTAGGCGCTTCCAGAGTAAGAGACCTCTTCGAGCAAGGGAAGAAGAGCGCTCCCTGTATTATTTTTATAGATGAGATTGATGCCGTCGGCCGCATGCGAGGGGCAGGCATGGGAGGAGGACATGACGAAAGGGAACAGACCTTAAATCAACTCCTGGTAGAGATGGACGGGTTTAATGCCAATGAAGGGGTTATTCTCATCGCCGCTTCTAACAGGCCAGATGTCCTTGACGCGGCCTTGCTCAGGCCAGGACGATTTGACCGGCATATTGTCGTTGATGCCCCGGATTTGATTGGCCGGGAAGGTATCCTGAAGGTTCATTTTAAAGATAAAACAGTAGACAAAAAATTAGATATAAATCTTATTGCCCGGCGAACGCCGGGGCTGGTTGGCTCTGATCTGGCCAATGTGGTTAATGAAGCGGCCTTGCTTGCGGCCAGACGGAATAAAGATGAGATTACTCTAAAAGAAGTGGAAGCGGCCATTGAGCGAGTAATTGCCGGCCCTGAACGAAAGAGCAGGCTGCTTAACGACCGGGAAAAGAAGATGATCGCTTACCATGAGGTAGGACATGCCCTGGTAGCTAAATTGATCCCGGCCACTGATCCGGTGCATAAGATATCCATTCTGCCCAGAGGAAGGGCATTAGGTTATACCCTTCAACTTCCGACAGAGGATAAATACTTGACCACTAAGACAGAGATACTGAATAACATGGCTGTTCTGCTTGGCGGCCGGGTGGCGGAAGACCTGATCTTTGGTGAAATGAGTACCGGGGCTCAAAACGATCTGGAGCGGGCCACTGAGTTGGCGCATAAGATGGTTTGTGAATACGGAATGAGTGAGGCCCTGGGTCCCCTTACTTTTGGACGTAAGGACCATGAGGTCTTTCTGGGCCGGGATTTTATGAAGGAGAAGAATTACAGTGAAGAGGTCGCCTCTGCTATTGACCGGGAAGTAAGAAATATAATTGAAACAAGCTATGAACGAGCGAGGTCAAAACTGAGTAAAAATAAAGACAAATTAGATAAATTAGCTGTTGTTTTGATAGAAAGGGAGATACTGGAGGCTGATGAGGTGGACCTTGTCCTGGCCGGCACGCAGTTGCCTCCCAGAGAAATAGAGGAAGAAGAAGTGGTTGAGGAAGAAAGAAAAGAAAAGAAGAAGAAAGAAGAAATAGCCGCAGAGGAAGAAGGAATTGATGAAGGGATAATCGTGGAGCCGGTTCAAGTGGGACAGGTTGCATAAAAGTAAAGGTAAGCGTTCAGTAACTACTCAGGTTGTCAGGTTCACGGTTCAAAGGTTCACGGTTCAAAGGTTCACGGTTCAAAGGTTCACGGTTCAAAGGTTGACGGTTCAAAGGTTCACGGTTTAAAGGTTCACGGTTCAAAGGTTCACGGTTCAAAGGTTCACGGTTGGTCGCCTTGCGCTTTTCGTATGGTACACTTTCGGAGTCAATTCGCGTGCAGTTGCCAGGGTCTCAATATCTTCAAGCCATTCAATCTTCATCGCTTCCTAACCTTGAACCCTTGAACCCTTGAACCTTGAACCTTGAACCTTGAACCGGGAACCTGGAACCCTGCTGAAACTATAGCTCTTAAGATAAATATTTTGGGGTAAGCGAATTCAAGATAGGCTATGTAGCTTTCGGAGTTAATCCTTTAGGATTTCATTAGTTATGAAAGGCTAAAGCCTGAACTCCAAAGGATAGCCCACCCCAAAATCTTTTTCTTAACCACTATACCCAGGAACTTCCGCCGAACTGTACTACGAGAAAGGAGTGTACGAATGATTGAAGGAGCTAAGATAAAAAAACTTAAGGTTATTCCTGATGAACGGGGCCGATTGATGGAAATCATTCGCTCGGATGATGATCTTTTTATCCGCTTTGGGCAGGTCTATTTAACGAGCATCTATCCCGGTGTAGTTAAGGCCTGGCACTATCACAAGAAGCAAACTGATAATCTCACGGTGATCTCCGGCATGGCCAAACTTGTTCTTTACGATGCGCGTAAAGATTCCTCCACATACAATCAAGTACAGGAATTTTTTATGGGAAGGCATAATCCTCTTCTTGTTCAGATACCGAACATGGTCTATCATGGATTCAAGGGGATTGGAGTAGAGGAGACCCTTATTCTGAATTGCCCGACTGAGGTTTATCACTACGACCATCCGGATGAATATCGGGTTGATCCTCATCAGAATGACATCCCCTACGATTGGGCACGTAAGGACGGGTGAAGGTATGGAATGCGACGAGTATTGGTTGTCTTTGGAACCAGGCCGGAGGCCATTAAGCTGGCCCCGGTAATAAAAGAGTTCGGGAAATATCCGGAAAGGTTTCAGTGCATTACGTGTGTGACTGCCCAGCATCGCCAGATGCTGGATCAAGTCCTGAACCTCTTTGAGATAGAACCCGATCATGATCTTAATATTATGCAGAAAAACCAGACTCCTAAGGAAGCGCTGGTTAATGCGTTAAACGGGCTTGAAGATGTCTATGCCGGAGAGAAATCTGAGATAGTTCTTGTCCAGGGTGATACAACCACCACCCTGGCCGCCAGTCTGGCCGCCTTTTATCAGCGAATAAAAATCGGTCATATTGAGGCCGGCTTGCGGACGGGGGATAAATATAATCCCTTTCCGGAGGAGATTAACCGGAGGCTGACCAGCCACCTGGCTGATTTCCATTTTGTCCCTACTGTCAGGGCAAGAGATAACTTGTTGAAAGAGGGGATAAAGGAGAAAAAAATATTCCTGACCGGCAACACGGTCATTGATGCCCTGCTTGAGGTGGCCGGAAGGGATTATGAATTTAAAGATACCAGGCTCAGGGAACTCAAGGGCAAGGTTATTTTGGTTACGGCCCATCGGAGGGAGAGTTTCGGTCAACCATTAGAGAACTTATGCCTGGCCTTAAAGGAGATTGCCCAAAAGACAGAAGCGGTTGAGATTGTTTATCCTGTCCATCTGAATCCCAGAGTGCAACAAACGGTCTATCCACTATTGGATGGTGTGCCTAATATTCATTTATTGGAACCGCTTGATTATGAGCCATTTGTCCATTTAATGAAAAAATCCTGGCTCATCTTGACCGATTCCGGAGGCATCCAGGAAGAAGCCCCCTCCCTGGGGAAACCTGTGCTGGTAACCAGAAAGGTAACTGAAAGACCGGAGGCTGTAGAGGCCGGGACAGCCAAGGTAATTGGGACAGACAAAGAGACGATAATTGAGAATATTCACTTGCTGCTGCAAGATGAGAGCGTTTACCGGCGAATGAGCCGGGCGATTAACCCTTACGGAGATGGCCGGGCAGCCGAAAGGATCGTAAGACAGCTTGAAAGTGCTTAATATATAGCTTTTAAGATAATGTTTTTGGGGTAAGCGAACTCAAGACAGGCTGTTCAACTTTTGGAGTTAATCCTTTAGGATTTCATTAGTTATGAAAGGCTAAAGCCTAAACTCCAATGGATAGCCAACCCCAAAATCTTTTTCTTAAGCACTATAGGAAAGGGATAAATTCTCCTGTGCAAATTCGCGGGGTTATCTGGCTGCCGGACATTTCAGAAAAAATAAGCGTCAAACATGGTTTGAGTGAGACTGAAGTAGAGGAAGTTTTTATGTCCGGCCCACACATTCGTTTCGCCGAAGGAGGAGATGTGGAAGGAGAGGACGTTTATTTTGCTTATGGACAAACCATGGCCGGTCAATACCTTTTCGTCGTTTTCATTTACAAGAAAAGCCGTGAAGCATTGATTCTTTCTGCACGGAAGATGACTCGAAAGGAGCGCCGATATTATGCAAAAACCCGAAACTAAAAGACCCGCAAGTATCCCATCTTTTGACTCAATCAAGGAGGCATCAGAATTTTGGGATACTCACGATTCGGCAGACTACTGGAATTTAAGTCGGCCGGTAGAAGATGTTGACATTTGTCTTGAGCGGCGGGTACATTTGGTGCCTGTTGAATCTCACCTTCTATCCAGGATTCAGGAATATGCCCGACATGAGGGCCTAACGCCGGAAACGCTGATCAATATATGGTTAACTGAAAAGACACTCTCTAAGGCTGTAGCATGAAACGACTTACCAGGCCAGATGACCCTTACGGAGATGGCCGGGCAGCCGAAAGGATTGTGAAGAGGCTAAAGGTCAATGTTTAAGAATGGAAGTCCGATATTTCTTTTAATCACTGATATTGCTCTAATCAGTCTTGCCCTTATGCTGGCCTTTCTGATCCAATCTGAGTGGCCGCCTAATATATACCTGCCATATACAAAAATCCTCCCCTTTGCCATCCTTATTCGCTTAATTACCTTTCGTTTTTTCGGTCTTTACAAAGGGATATGGCGTTATACCGGCGTAAACGAATTTTTTTCGGTGTTTAAGGCTGTTTCTATTGGTTCAGGGATCATTATTGCGCTGGTGTTGGGTTTGGAAAGGAGGGTCGGTTATTTTGTTTCCGTCCTCACTATTGATTGGATGCTGAATATTGGTTTCATCAGCGCTTCTCGTTTTATGCCCAGGCTTATGGCTCAATTCAGGAAAAGCTCTTATATTCCCAGGGCCAGGGTGTTGATTATTGGGGCAGGCGATGCCGGCGAAATGGTCGCCAAGGAGATAATTAAACACCCGGAGTTGGCCTATAAGGTGATTGGCTTCATTGATGATGAGCCCAAGAAGTTAGGTAAACATATCCATAATTTTAAAGTCCTGGGAACCAGAAATGATATCGTTAATATTGCCCGAAGGGAGATTATTGATAAAGTTATCATTGCGATTCCTTCGGCCCCTGGTGCGGTTGTTCGGGATATAGTCGCTCACTGTGAAAAGATAAAAGTAAAATTTGACATTGTTCCCGGGGTTTATGAGATCATCACAGGAGATGTAAGTATTAACCAGATTAGAGAGGTTAAGCCGGAGGACTTATTGGGCCGGGAGACGGTTCATCTTGATCTGGCCGGGATATCTCCTTACTTAGGAGGCAAACGGGTATTAGTTACCGGCGCCGGAGGCTCAATCGGAGGGGAGTTGTGCCGTCAGATAACCAGAGTTAATCCCTCACAGTTGATCCTCCTCGATCACAATGAGAATGGGGTTTACTATGTGGGACGGGACCTGAGCAAAGAGAACCCTTCTTTAGCGACTATTACCCTTATCGTCGATATCAAGGACAAAGGACGGATAGATCAGATATTTGCTGACTATAGGCCGGAGATTGTATTCCATGCAGCCGCGCATAAGCATGTTCCCCTCATGGAAATGAACCCTGTTGAGGCGGTCAAGAATAATGTTGCCGGAACCAGGAACCTGATGGAGTCGGCTGTTAGATATGGAACTGAGCGGTTTTTGCTGATCTCTACTGACAAGGCGGTTAATCCCACCAGTATTATGGGGGCGTCTAAGCGAATAGCTGAACTCCTGATGCAACTCTATGTCAAGGATAGCGCCACCAATTTCGCGGCGGTCAGGTTTGGAAATGTCCTGGGAAGCGAAGGGAGTGTCGTTCCCCTCTTCAAGAAGCAGATTGCCGAAAAGGGACCACTTACGGTTACCCATCCTGATGCCACCCGGTATTTTATGACTATTCCGGAGGCGGTCAGCCTTATTATCCAGGCATTGAACCTGGGCGGAAGAGGAGAGGTCTTCCTCCTTGATATGGGACAGCCGATTAAGATAGTCGATCTGGCCAGGGACATGATTACCCTGTCCGGCTTTGAACCTGACCGGGAGATCAAGATCGAGTTTACGGGTTTGCGGCCAGGTGAAAAGTTATTTGAGGAGCTGCTCACTGCTACTGAGGGAACGACCGCCACCAAACACCGGCAGATATTTAAAGCTACCCCGGACATCTTTGACCGGGCACTTCTCAAGAGGGATATTAAGAAATTAACCGACCTGGCCGAGCAAGGGGATGCGGGAAAGACAATAGCCAAACTAAAAGAGATTATGCCTAACTATCAGCCTAATAGAGAGAAAATCACCGCTGAAAGCCTGTCACTAACAACTTGAGGTCTATTTGCATAATGTTTCCCAAATTACTAATATTCATTTTAGTCCTTTTAGCAGGGATATTCGGCCATAGTTATTGGAGCAAGGCAGAGGTGTTGAGAGGGGAAGAGGCTTCTTTTCATAATCCGCAATCCGCAATCCGCAATCCGCAATCCGCAATCCGCAATCCGCAATCCAATAGGGCAGGCCTCTTGATAAGAGAAGAGGTCTCTTTTTATGATGGGGCATCAGAAGAATATTACCACCGCTTAGACCAGGATGAGTTTGGGAAAAAACTTAATCTGCGGTGGCAGCTTTATTGGGATAGGCAGTGGGGAGAAAGATTCTCTATTAGTCTGGCCCCCTCTATTAAAGGAGGGGCATTACCGGATATAGAGATTTATAAAGGGTATCTTAAACTTAATTGGAAAACCCTGAGATTGGAGTTAGGCCGGGATAACCTCTGGTGGGGCCCAGGCTATCATGGGGCTCTTATCCTCTCCACTAATGCCCCGCCTTTTGATCTGATTAAGCTGGATACATCCTACCGCTGGTTTTCTTTTTCTTTATTCCTGACTAAGCTGGAAGAAGATAGAAAGATACCTCACCCTTTTCTAACAGGATCGAGGTTGAAATTAGATTTGCCCTGGGGATTTAATCTGGGGGGCAGCCGGGTGATTATGCTTGGCGGAGAAGGAAGACCAGGATTAAAATGGGCAGATGTCTGGACCATCCTCTCCGGGAAAAACGTGGAGGACGCCCAGGATAGCGCTGAAACCAATCAATTGGCAGCCGTTGATATTGCCTGGCGGCATGAATTCAAAGGCCATAATTTCAGCCATCGGCCATCGCTTATTGAGATCTACGGTGAATTCGGTGGAGAAGACGAGGCCGGCAGCTTCCCGATCATAAGCGGTTATATCCTTGGTCTTGCTCTTGTTGGTAGCAAGACCGGCTTCAGGATAGAACAGGCCGGAACATGCCGGCAGGTTTCCTGGAGTGATTTTCTCCCTAACTGGTATGGACATCATGTTTATCAAACAGGCTATCGCTACCAGGGGCAAATAATCGGCCACCATATGGATGGGGCGGCGAAAGACCTCTTTATCGGCCTTGGCCGGCAACTAAAAGAAAACCTCTATGCCGGATTGGAACTAAGTGAGGAGCTGCACGAAGATGTAAATAGGCCTGATGAACGACAGAGAGAAATAATAACCTTTTTCTCTTATGACACCACCCGGGGGCAAAGACTCTCGGTAAGACATGTCTATACCGGAAGAACGAATGCCGGCCATACAAAGGGGAATCTGACCAAAGAGAATTTTATCCAGTTCAGAATAGACTATCCTGTTCCATGACTAAGACTAATATATAGCTTTTAAGATAATGTTTTTGGGGTAAGCGAACTCAAGACAGGCTGTTCAACTTTTGGAGTTAATCCTTTAGGATTTCATTAGTTATGAAAGGCTAAAGCCTAAACTCCAATTGATAGCTAACCCCAAAATCTTTTTCTTAAGCACTATAGCTTTTAACAGGTTAACCTGGCTTCTGGTTGGTAAATAAAGTAGGCTATTATGGCTGGACAAGATACCCTTTCCACCCAGGGAGATTCCTCGCTGTTTGACTCTCCGACTGCTGCTATTCTGAATTCTCGCAAACCCCGGATGGTCACTCCTTCCGATTGCTGGATCAAAATAACCATCGCCTTAACGGAAGAGGCAGTGCGTAAGGGCTTCACAGTTGTTTCCAGTCTGGGAATGTTTACCTACGACCTGGTTACTTTTATAGCTGCTCAGATGGGAGCTCCTACTATCATCGTTCTGGACGGCTTGCTGCCGGAACTACTGTCTTCGGATAAACAGGCGGAATTTTATGAAGAATTCGCCGGCCTGTTCGATCCGGAAAAGACCCTTTTTGTTTCGCCCTTTTCGCCTGATGTGAAAATGCCGGACCGCGCCGCGCGAGACTTTGAACGTGATCGCTGGGTAGTTTTCTTAGCTTCCCGGGTGTTAGCAGGGGAAATTCGCTCTGGGGGCTATATGGAGAAACTGTCTCTGGCTGCTATCAACGAGGGTCGCCGCGTCCAGGCATTCCGTCCCTCTGTCTTTGATAAGTCCACCGCCGGTAACCGAACACTCCTGGCAGCCGGGGCAGAAGAAGTAACGGTTGCTGACTTCCCGGTAAAGAAAGTGTCTTACCGGCCAAACATGCCCCAAACACGTCTCGTTGCTTCTAATAGCCCTTCACTTAAACCTTCCTTCGATCTTTCCGAATATCTTTTTCACTACACCCGCGGCTGTTACGGACCATGGCCAGGTCAAAGCCGCGCTGACTACATCCGTTCGCTGGCAGATGGCGATAATGACGCAGGTCACACAGGATTCGATACGTTATGCCGGATTCTATGCGAGCGCCTTATTCGTGCCGGCCATCGTTTAGTTCGCGGAAACGTGCCCGTAGTTTCTTTCAGCGCCTGTCCACCAACCCAACTGGCTAATATCCGTAAATGGAATCCTGCCCTGATCCGCTGGACATTTGAACCATATACCGTGGGTATTCACAGGGCAGCCTTAGAAGAAATGGGGGCACGTCCGGCCATCTACGGTCCCGAAACTAAGTTCCGGGAGCTGTCAGAAGCCGAAAGATTTAGATTTCAACTCCACGCCCCACCTAAAACAGACTGGTCAAACGAAAAAGAATGGCGAATAGCCGGGGACGTTGATCTCTCCCGCCTATCTCCAGAGGACATCATAGTCGTAGTTTCTACCGAAGAAGAGGCCCTGTCCCTTCACGAAAAGTTCGGAAGGGCTCACTTTAGTGTGAAAGCTTGCGGATAATCGTAAATGTTCACAGAATGCTGAAATTGGAAATTAGAAATTGGGCATTCAGACTTCATCTCTTTCCCTAATTTCGGGATGGTTCACCTTACTGTGAAAGCTTGCGGCTGAGTAAAATATCGAATATCGAACAAGGAATAATGAATGTCGAAGGAAAAAGGGGAACAAGACTTCATAATTCTAAATTCTTTATTCGATATTCGATATTCAATCCACAAGTTTTCACAGTAAAATTGTAGATTATGAACCGTCCCCTAATTTCCAATTTCCAATTTCAAGCTGTGAACGGCTACAAGAAATCACAGGAAAAACGATGAAAATGAACCGTCCCAAAAGTTCTCTATTCCCGCAGTTAATCTAAGCCGATCTGGTTAGCGGCTAACCTGTTTTGAACCAGGCCTTTTTCTGCTTGACTTTTGAACTTGAAGAGACTATAATGGATTTATGATAACAGAAACGCTTAAGCAATACTTTAGCCAAAGAATAAGGAGGAACGAATAATGTACCGAAGAGCAGCATTTTTAACCCTGTGTCTTGTTTTATCTTTCTCCTCAGAATGCGCGTCAAAGCACGATTTAAAACCACCGCCGCCGGCCGCTGAATCACTGAATCAGACCTGGACATTGGCCGTGTTGCATTTTGAGACAATAGGAAAAACTAAGTATAAAGGGGAAGCAATAAGAGACCTGCTTAGCAGTTCCTTGAGCGGACTGGATGGATTCAGGGTTGTTGAACGTAAGGATCTAAAGGCAATATTAGACCAACTGGCGTTTGAATACAGTGATCTGGCTAAGAGTGAGAATCGGACAAAGGTGGGCGGTATGTTGGGAGCAAAGCTTCTTTGTGTGGGGAGCCTTAATAAAAATGCCCGGTTAATGGCCGCCCGGGTCATTTTCATAGAGACTGGTGATGTAATATTGTCTGTAACGGCTGAGCATAAAGATGAACGTGAGAATATCGAGGAAATAGCCCAAAAACTGAGGGAAGGATTAAAGGCCCCGAAGATAACAAGATTTTTGAATAAATACTCGCCCACGATGCCTGTTGCGGTGGTGGAGGAGGAGAAGACGGTTACCGTGAAGGGCTATGGAGGGATTATTGATGGGGATATTGGCGCGGCGCGGGAAATGGCTATAAAGGATGCATACACCCAGGCGGTTGAACAGGGACTGGGGGTCAAAATAACGGCCGAAACAAAGGTGGAAAAATTTCAGGTAGTGCAGCGGAAGATCCTGGCCGAATCAGCCGGATACGTTACCTCTTACGAAATATTAAATGAAAACCCTGGAAGTAAATTAGGCTATGAGGTAACAGTTCAGGCAAAGGTCAGTTCGCAGCCGCTTTCGGATGTAGAAAAGCTGAAGCTTGTGGTGCAATATTTGCTGGCAGCGCCCAGAATCGGGGTGCTCATACAAGGGGATGTAAATGGTGCACCTATGACAGAAAGCCAGATGGATCAATCTCAGGTTCAGATTGGGACATACTTACAAAAGGCCGGGTTTTCAGTCATAGATGTAAAACAGATTGAAACGTTAAAAGAGGACAAGTTTGGCGGGGCTTTAAGTGAAGAAGATGCCGCTGTGTTGGGCGGTATGCTCAAAGCGGATGTGATGGTGCGCAGCAGTCTTTCCGCCGGAATAACCACCCGCATTGAAGAGATCGGCGGCCAAAAGCTCGATTTTTCCAATATCACGGCGACTACTACCGGTATTTTCAAAGTCCTTCTGGCGGAGACAGGGGAGATTATTTATTCCTTTAGTGAAAAAGACTTATCGAAAGAAAGTAATAAGGGGTTTGGAACCACGGATGCAGCCGCTCTGTCCGGTTCGATAGATGGATTTATTAAAGCGGCCTCAGAAAAACTCGCCTGGGGTTTATCGTCTAAGCTGGGAGGGCCAATCAGTTTTCAGTTATTACTGCGAAAGGCCACCTCAACTCAGGCGCAGAAATTATTAGACATCATCAAAACATGGCCGGAACAACTGGTGCTCAGCGCCTCTTTAGTGAGCTATCAAAAGGACCTGGCCCTCTATCAAATCAAAACTACGGCTAAAAGTCAAGTCCTCATCGGTAAATTAGAGTCTATTGATCCTGAGGAACTTGAGGCAGCGGATTTAGTCATTGAGAAGGGTGGTAAACTGGGGACAATCGTTGTCTCGCTGGGAACGCCGTAATGTTAAAAGGAGGTTGAAAAATGAGTCAAAGAATACCAATGGCTGCTGTATCTTCTAAAGGACAGATTACAATACCAAGAGAGATCAGGAAAAGGCTTCATATTAAAGGCAAAGGTGATTTAGTAGGGTTTGAATCTGCTGCGGAAGGGGTGATGATGAAACGTTTAGTGGTTACTCCGGAGGAGGAAGATTTTACCGCAGAGGAATGGGAAAAACTGGAAAAATTAGCTAATCAAAAAGGTAAGTCCTATACAAACGCCGGAGACTTTCTGGTAAGCTTAGAGGAGCTTTAGTTTGAGGAAATACGAACGAAAACCAGGATTTGATGCTACCCTTAGCAAATTAGCTCCTGTTAGAAAAACAAAGGCCCGAGAGTCTATTCGAAAATTAGTCGTCTTCTTTGAAACCGGGGAAAGGACGGCGGGTTTAGGACTCAAGAAATTACAAAAGGACTATTGGGAGATACGGACAGACTTGAAGGATAGAATCCTCTTCAGATTAAAAGGGGACACCGTAGAATTTATCATTGCCGGCAACCACAATGAAATCAAACGGTATCTTAAAAATGTCTAAAGAAATGCAGGGGGATCGAAATACCGGCTGGACGTATCCTCTTCAAATTTAATGGGTATCTGTTGTAAGTTGTAAGTTGTAAGTTGTAGGTTCGCTGGTGTGCCGGTTAACTTACAACCTATAGCTCTTAAGATAAATATTTTGGGGTAAGCAAATTCAAGATAGGCTATGTAGCTTTTGGAGTTAATCCTTTAGGATTTCATTAGTTATGAAAGGCTAAAGCCTGAACTCCAAAGGATAGCCAACCCCAAAATCTTTTTCTTAAACACTATACAACCTACAACCAGATACACCAATAGATTTGAAGAGGATACGGCTGGACATTGTTTCAAAAGGCTGAAGAGTCTGCGTTACACTTTCTGGCGATGAACAAGGCCTTCATTATGTTTCCCCCAGGAGGGATATAAAATGGGATCATTAACGGTAACTAAAGACGCTGAACCTGGTCTAAATATCGATGGCAATATGATTAGGATTAGCTTTGAGCAATTCAAGGAGGAAATGCTTTCTCAGAATAAACCTCAAAAGGAAGATATGATCTGTGTTCTGGAAAACAAGCTCAAGAAATATGAATCAAAACACCATATACCTTCCGAGGAATTCTACAACAATATTGTTGGGACTCCATCTGAAGATACCATCGATTTTCTAGACTGGTCGATTCTATATCGTGGTTACTGCATACTAACAGGAAAGAAGAATGACTCATTCGCAATCTGCAAGCCGCAATCCGCAATCCGTAATGGGGCAGTTGCTTCTTTCCTCTTACTCTTCTGCTTGACAAGTTGCGCTGGTCCCCGGCAACAGATTCCTTCTCCACCCCCCTCCCAGGAATTCTATCTTCAAAGTCAGCAAAAACTTGCGCTGGGGAACTGCGAAGAAGCCTACTATGATTACCAGAAAGCCGTGGCGGTTGAGCCTGGCCTGGCGAATGCGACCTACTTATCGAATATCCTTTACTCCTGGGTGTTAAAGCAAAGTGAAGAAGCGGATACATCCCTCCTTAACGCTCAAAAGCAAGTGTTACTTGCCCCACAGCAGTCTTCTCCACGGCAGGAATTGCTCTCAATAGCAGTGGACAGGGATAAAGATACTATCTCTGCCTTTGGTCTTGGACTCATCCCATCGAATATTTCGCATCCGGGGCAGAGACGTTTACTGGCACGTGAAGCGGCCCTGACAGATTCTTATGCCTGGGTGGGACGCCTGGCTTTATGGGCCAAGAAGGGCGTCAAATGTCCCTTAGATGTTTCGCAAACAGTGGTCGATGCCCGGGTAATTAAAGAATTTTGGGTGGCAGAGACAATCTATGTAGTCAAGGTGAAAGCGCCTCTTTCCAAGAACTCACCCTAAATATTAGGACGCAGATGAGCGTAGATCCCAAAGACTTCTTAATCGAGGGGTAAATGCCATTAGGTGTTAGGCATCAATTGTAAGGTTNNNNCCCAAAGACTTCTTAATCGAGGGGTAAATGCCATTAGGTGTTAGGCATCAATTGTAAGTTATGTGGATTATACTAATGATATCTATCCATATAAAAAGCGAGGAGGGAAAGATTCATGAGAACGATACAGATGACATTAGATAACGATTTGGTTGAAGCTGTCGATAGAATTGTAAAAGAACTTAAAATAACGAGGTCAGCATTCACACGGGCTGCACTGCGAGAAGCTATCAATAGCCTTGCTATCAGCCGATTAGAGAGGAAGCACCGAAGAGGATACGAAGTTTATCCCGTAAACAAAGACGAGTTCAGCTTGTGGGAGAAAGAACAGGATTGGGGGAATGAATGAAGAAAGGAGAAATCAGATGGTATAAGTTCAAATCTCCTGACAAGAAGCGCCCCGTCCTTATCTTAACACGAAACTCTATTCTTGAATATCTGGGAGAGGTCACTATTGCATCAGTGACATCAACTGTTAGAGATATCCCAAGCGAGGTCTTTCTCTCCAAACATGACGGAATGAAGAACGACTGTGCAATCAATTTTGACCACATCCAGACAGTATCAAAGGGGAAAATTGGATCACTTATTACAACACTTTCCCCAGAGAAGTTAAAACACGTGCGAAAGGCAATATTGTTTGCTCTCGACTTGTAGTTGACAAATGAGAACAGAATAGAAGACGCTTTGCCTAACTATTTGATAGTGATGAAGATAAAAAATCCTTAGCTAAGCCGAGGTGTAAGCATTCAGTGAAACCGTGTTGCAGAAGCTGTAAAGTAAATATACAATAAAA
>JASEGY010000700.1 GCA_030019105.1 bacterium
CTAAATGTCTGAATTCCTATTGGTAATTTTTTCATTTTTTACTCCTGATTTTGGGATCGAGGGCTAAGCCTTCCTCAATGAACTATCTTGTGTTCTCAAATCCTATTAAATATCCCCATCCATTGCCTGACCACATTATCTCCTCTATATTCTAAGACACTTTCTATCTGTCTTTTTAAAACGCCTTCACTTTTGAATTCTTCATATACCTTTAGAATAGCGTTCTGTATCCCCTCAACATCTTTAGGATCAACCACAGGACAGCCTAACTTTCTCAAGATATTAGCTGATGCTCCATTTAGAGGGGTCATCCCCAGAATAGGTTTGCCACTTCCGATGTAGTCAGCCAATTTTGAAGGGAAAAACAGGCTGCCCTTTTCGTCTGGAGCATCAATCAGCATAAGGAGATCAGAGTTGACCATATATTCCAGACTGGCAAGATAAGGAACGACACCTTCAAGACAGATGAGTTCATCTAACCCATACTCCTTTACGGCCTTCCGGTATCGCAGTTCAAATGGGTGCAGTTACTCTCCGCTACTGACCCAAGCATTTGGGGTAAAACGGGTTTCAAACAGGGCGATTTGTGCTAAATTACCCTGTTTATTTGCAGAAATTTGGGGGTAAATAGGGCAGATTTGTTGATGGTAGCGGAGAGTATCTGCACCCGTTTGATTTCCTTTCGCACTTCCTTGATCAATTGCGTCGGCTGCTCATCCATTGCACACAACCGGATAATCCGCATCATAAGGCCGCTTGTAGACTTCAAGCACGTCCTCCATGCGCGCGACAAAATCAGCGTTCTGTTTCGGCGGTATTACCCAACATTTCCTCAGGTGCGGCTTAATTTCGTTTTTTTTAGCGTTCGCCACACGGTCTGTTCAGAAACGGATTCCACGACCTGCAATGCAACCAGTTCGTCTGCCAGCATTTCCAAAGTCCACTTCGCCCGGCCCGATGGCGCTTTGGAGCAGGCAATAGTGATCAGTCGCGCCTCTTTTTCGCCGTCAAGTATGCGCTTCCTGGAGGGAGACTCCTGTTCTTTGCGTTCGAGCGCACCTTCCAGACCGTACTCGACAAAGCGTTGGCGCACATTTGCGACCGTGTTCAAATGACAGCGGAAGGCTTCTGCAACCTGCTTGTCAGTCCAATTGGGGCCGTCCGTGTCAATAGCCAGCAATATGTTGGCGTGTTTGATCTTGTACGCCTGCCCTCTGCCTTTTTTTACCATTGCTTCAAGCCGGTGGTGTTCTTCGGAATCAAGTCTGACAATATACTTCTTGTTCATGCCGATTCTCCTTTCGATATAGGCTATCACATTAGAGATATCGACATAATTGCCTAACAACTAAAATCAAATGGAATGAGGTACTACTTTGATTATGAAAATCTAATAGCACACGGATAACACGGATACTACGGAT
>JASEGY010000701.1 GCA_030019105.1 bacterium
ACAATATATTGTAGTTTTAACAGTCAAGACCACTATATAGAGGCTGAGTAGTTACAGATTCTTGAAGATTTTTCAAAAGACCAAAGGAGGAATCGGAATGGGGAGGGGAAGGTTACAGTTTGTGCAAGCTTAACAAAAGTAGAGAGTTGCAACGAGAATATTGGCAGTATCATCATCGGAAGTAATGAAGGGGATATTTTGTTTGTTAGCGTTTGATATTAAGGAGTTGTTTGTTAGCGTTTGATATTAAGGAGGTTATGTGAATCATCTCCTTTTGCCTTGAAAATCAGCCTGTAATGGTGTAAAATAACAACAATAAGAAAGGTCAAAATAAGTTAGAGAGGTGATAGATTATGTTTAGAAATAAAATGCTTTTGGGGTTGATGCTTGTTGTGAGCTTAGGTTTGCTTGCTATTTCAGGCTGGGCTATGGGTAAAAGTCCTGATGAAAGTCAAGAGCCGGCACAGGTAGAGGGGCATCAAGCAGAGGTTGAGGGAAAAGCTAAGGCAATAAGGCAAGGGTTGAAGAGAAGCCAGAGATAACAAAGCTAAAAAGTAAGTCAGCTAAAATTGAACCAACCGAATAGAAATCAACACAGGCCGTAGCAAGCAGAGATATCTTGCTGCAGAGAGGCTAAAGCTAAGGAGCAATAATTAGTTTGTAGTATTTTGGAGGATAGAGGGTTGCGTAAAACGTCTTCTATTCTGTGAAGCGAAGTTAGCGGAGAAGCGAAGCCAGTGAAAGAACGAAGCCTGCAGTGAAGCGAAGTCAGCGGAAAGACGAAGCCAGCGATGGCCTTGATCAATGTTGGAAGGAAAGGGGTTGAAATTTATAAAATGGAGGTGGAGTCATGAGTACTGAAATAACCCAATTAACTAATCCTCTTTATGAGGAGTTTCCAGTTATTATGGAACATGGTAAACCGAAAGCATTTGTGGTAGATATTAAAGTATTCCAACAGATTCAAATTGTGTTGGATAATTTACTACACCGACAACCAGAGGCAGAAGATACATTAATAGCAACTTCTGAGGCATTCCAAAAGTTACTCAAACAAGTGGATGCAGAAAAAGGCAGCCCGTCTTCGGATTGGAGGAGAGAACTTCGTGGGCTTTAGAATTCGTTTTTCAAAACCATTTACTCGCAGTCTCCGTCGGTTACGAAAAAAATATCCTCAAATTCAAGCTGATATAGAATCAGTGCTTGAAGTATTACTGCTTCAACCATATCTTGGTATCTTAATTCCTGATACACCCGGTGTTCGAAAACTTCGTGTGCCAAGTAGAGATATGGCAAGAGGCAAAAGAGGAGGTTTTCGATTATTGTATTTTTTGAACATCGAAAACTGTATTACCCTGCTGTTTGTATATACTATTACCCCGCAACATTTGCGTTGTCCGCGAGAATTATGAACATAAAG
>JASEGY010000702.1 GCA_030019105.1 bacterium
GATAACAAAAAACCAATTAGCCCTGAAAGGGCGCAACAAAGTTCAGATAGAGCCATGGGATAACAAAAAACCAATTAGCCCTGAAAGGGCGCAACAAAGTTCAGATAGAGCCAAAAGATGCCCCAGTCTTTAGCCAAGATCATTACGCATATAATATTCAGCACTAAGAATCGAACCCCATTTCTTTCAAAAGAAATACGACCACAACTCTATTCGTACATGGCGGGTATTTTAATGGCGGGTATTTTAGATAAATGCAATTCAAAAGCGATCTTGATTGGAGGGGTAGAAGACCATGTTCATATCCTTTGTTTGTTGTCTAAGAACCTGGCTCCGTGTAAGATCATTGAAGAGGTGAAGAAGGGCTCATCGAAATGGATAAAACCCCATGCCGCGAATTTAGCAAAATTTCAATGGCAAAATGGGTATGGAATATTTTCGGTACGTCAGTCTAATGTTGAAGTTGTGCAAAAATATATTGCCCAACAGGAAGACCATCATAGGAAAATATCCTTTCAAGATGAATTTCGAGGATTCCTGAAGAAATATGGCCTGGAATATGACGAACGATATGTCTGGGATTGATGATTTTTGTGTCGCCCTTTCAGGGCTTTAGAGGTCTTGTTTGCTTCCAGTTCCCAGAGCCGTTGCCCTGGGCTATAATATTTTGCCCTTTCAGGGCCGTTTGCACAGGTCGAAATCTTTCAGATTCGTCTTTCTGTAATAGGAGTCTTTCTTATATACCAAGGAGGTATGAAATTATGTCCAGAATCCTGATCCTTTCGGTAGGTGGCTCCTGTGAGCCGATTGTAAATGCCATCAATGAATATTGCCCGGACTTTGTCTATTTCTTCTGCTCTTCAGGAGCTAAAGGGAGCGAGAAGACAGTTGATGGGCCTGGAGACCCATGTGGCGATCAGCGTAAATTTAAGTGCCCGGAGTGTGGAGCCGAGTCTTTTTTGAGAGACCCAAAGGGAAAGGCAATAGTTGTTCAGGCCGGTCTGGCTGAAGATAAATATGAGATTGTGCTGGTGGATGATCCTGATGATTTAAATAAATGTTACCTGACTCTTACAGAACTGCATAATCGCATCAGCCGGAAGTTTCCTGAAGGCCCTCGGATAATAGCCAACTATACTGACGGAACAAAGACTATGTCCGTGGCCATGGCTATGGTAGGGATTATGACCGGCGAATGGGACCTCTCGCTTAATAAAGGGCCCCGGTCGGATTTGATTAAAGTTACTTCAGGAGACATCCCGGTTATGGTAGACAAATGGGGTGTATTTTGTCAATTGCAGATGGATTCACTTATCCCCTAAAGAAATAAAAGCACATCTGTCCGGAGACCTGACCATGGCTATAGCGCTCAGATAAATTGAGCCACTTTTGCTCAGATAAATTGAGCCATTCAT
>JASEGY010000703.1 GCA_030019105.1 bacterium
AAACAGGTTCTGAATCAAGCTGAAAGCTGGAGGAGGTTATTCACCTTGATTGAAGGGAAAAAGTTTGCACTAATTAAAGAAACATTCTGTGAACTTCAAGGTATTGTGGCACGTGAAGAAGCGTTAAAATGGGGAACATTCAGGGATGGCAACGTGACCATCGCCGGTACCAATTACACGCCACCGGACTGGGAGCAGCTCGATCGGATTTTCAATGAGGGGATTGCTGTTCTGAATGAGATCGAGTGCCCCCATGAAAAGGCGATGGCCTTTTTCCTGTTCGGAAGTCTCAATCAGTTTTTTTGGGACGGCAATAAACGAACATCAAGATTGATGATGAATGGCATTTTACTGTCGTCGGGTTATAATGTGATCAACATTCCAGCCAAAAAGAAACTGGAATTTAATCAAAAAATGACTGAATTCTACAATGACAGGGACGGGTCACCCATGATGGCGTTTTTAGCCGGTTGTTCTCTGGATATATCTTTAACCCTACAAATCGAGAAGAGAAAGTCAATTAGGACAGCTCGGCGGTAGCCGTAAGCCGGACATAACCTGATAGCCGGTAGCCGGTAGCCGGTAGCCGGTAGCCGCAAGCTTTAGCTTGCGTTATGCAGTGAGGGAAACAACCGCAAGCTGACCACAGCCTGGTAGCCGCAAGCTGACCACAGCATGGTAGCCGCAAGCTTTAGCTTGCGTTATGCGTGGCGCAATTACCCGAAAATATTTTACTATCACGGATGAAGCCGAGTTACCGATCCAGGATATCTACATGCAACGGGAGCAAAGTTATTAACGAACCTTTGTGTTTGATTGATACCAATTAAGTAATCGTGGTAACATAACCTGAAAATAGGAGGTTGTAAAAGATGAAGAGTCAGATTGCTTTTCAAGATCAAGTCTTACAGGCAGTGAGAGATCTGCCGTCTCAGAAGATACAAGAGATAATCGAATATGCCGATTTTCTTAAATGGAAGGAGACAAAGGAGGCTAAAGAAATTGTTGAGTTTGATGAATGGGCCTTGAATCTGGCCAGGGAAAAAGGGTTTGCTCGGCTTAGTGAAGATGATGTCGCCGGTATTGTGCATGAATGTAGAAGGAATCTCAATGATTAAGGTGGTAATAGATACAAATGTCTATATTTCAGGAACATTTTGGACAGGTAAGCCCAAAAAGGTTATCAACATGGCCAAGAGAAGGGAAATTGATGTTGTAACCTCTCAAGGATTACTGGATGAGTTAAAAGATGTGCTTACCAGGGAAGACAAGGATTTCAAGCTATCTGAGGAAGAGGCAGATAAAATCACAGAGAATATTAGAAGTTATGCTCAAATTATGAAGCCTATCCAGAAAGTGACGGTATACTATTACCCCGCAACATTTGCGTTGTCCGCGAGAATGTTACGATTGC
>JASEGY010000704.1 GCA_030019105.1 bacterium
ACAGGTGGGGGAATCTTCGTGACCCTGATGGGGGAATATGATGGCCCTCGACAATCATAAAGTGACAAAGACCAAAAGACAAAGGGTGAAATAGAATCATGAACAGAGAACGAAGAAAGATTATAGGCAATATCTTTGGTGATGCTGCCAAATATACACTGACAGCAGGTGTAATTGGTAGTATTTTGTCAGGTAAATACTCTTTACTATCGAGCATTGGGATTGGTATGTTCTTCATTATATTTCTTCTGCTGGCATATTTCATAACCCCAAAAGATGAAGGAGGTTGAAGATGGAGGTATATCTTTTTGTTACACTTGGGATAGCAGCAACAGCAGGTGTAGCCTTCTTGATATTTTTCAAACTTCAAGATAGAAAAAAGCATATTCATTAAAGTTGAATCTGCCTAAGTAATTGAAAATAAATAATCTTTACACTTGAGCAACTCTACCCTTTGGGCACCAAGTAGAAATATGGCAAAGTGTAGCATTTATATATTTTCAATTACTAATCTTCTACCAGATTATCGAGAAGAACTTTGAAGAGTTCATCCAGGTCTATCCTGACCGGTTCGAAAGCCGGTATGGCTATTACCGTCCTGGAGAGAATTAGGGGAATTAGGGGACGTTGGTGCGGTGCAGCGAGGCTATCTAATGACCTTGTTGGTGAAAGTCCAACCGTTGCAATTCCCGGTTTGGCAACGTAGTTATACCCGACAGTCAACAGGGGTGACCCTGATGGCTGAAAGCTCGGAAGTAAAAGCCTTCTATAGGGAGGCGAGCAACCAGAAGGGCCGTAGCGAAAGCGAACGGAATAGACGCCGAAATCGTCGTCGTTGTAGTCGCTAAGCCACCTCTGCACCGTGGCGATGGCTATCATCCTTGTGGAAGTAACTGGGATAAGCACACAAGGAGGCTTCCGGCGGACTGAAGGCGGCAATTCTGGAGAGGTCATTAGAGAAAGCCCGGAAGGTCTGTAGACCAGTCAGGATGACCCTTGAATGACAAAGACCGAACTTATAACCGAAACGGGAAGTGGAACGGAGGTTTACAGACTGGCGGATGGGGGCGACAAGTGAAGAAGCCAAGATTATGATAAACTTGGTGGAGCGAGGCCCCCTGGGTTCAGGAGGAGACAGTGGGGCCACATCTTCCAGACTCAGAGCTGGAATAAAGATGTCAACAAAACTACTGTCTCAAAGCGTGAGTCAAACCTGAGCATCTGGAACAGGTAGTTGGGGGTCAGACGAAGTCTGTAACAGATGGACAGGGAAGGGTTCATAGCGAGCTTAGAGGCACCTGAACTTGAAGCCGTACTGTGGGAAAACCCGATGTACGGAATTTTAGAGGGGGCGCTGGAAACAGAGCTACGGCAAACCTAAACGGGCACGAAGCTGGAAACGGC
>JASEGY010000705.1 GCA_030019105.1 bacterium
ATTCTTTATTCGATATTCGATATTCGATATTCAATCCACAAGTTTTCACAGTAAAGTTGCAGATTATGAACCGTCCCGCCGATTCGACTTTGATCGTCAATCCGAAATCCGAAATCCGTAATCCGCAATCCGAAATCCGCAATCCGAAATGAAAAGAGGAGGGTAAAAATGAGCATACCATTACTTGATTTAAAGGCACAATATGCTTCTATTCGGGAGGAGATCAACGAGGCCGTATTAAAGGTCATTGAGAGCGGCTGCTATATTCTGGGGCCGAATGTGGCTGCCCTTGAAGAAGAAGTCGCCGCTTACTGCCAGGCCTCTTTTGGTATTGGAGTGGCTTCAGGCACAGATGCCCTTTATATTTCTTTACTGGCGATAGGGATTAAACCGGGAGATGAAGTCATTACTGTTCCTTTTACCTTTATTGCTACGGCCGAGGTAATTACTTTACTGGGCGCTAAGCCGGTTTTCGTTGATATTGATCCGCTAACCTTTAATATTAACCCTGATAGAATTGAAGCCGCGGTTACCAAAAAAACAAAAGCCATTATCCCGGTACATCTTTACGGTCAGCCGGCCGATCTTGACCCCATCCTTTCCTTGGCCGCTAAATACGATCTGAAAGTGATTGAAGATGGTGCGCAGGCTATAGGGGCCGAGTATAAAGGGAAACGAATCGGGGCTATCGGGGACCTGGGGGCCTTGAGTTTTTTCCCGGCCAAAAATCTGGGAGCTTATGGCGATGGCGGTATGGTAGTCACCAATAATGAAGACCTGGCTGAACTAATAAAGATGCTGCGGGTGCATGGATCAAAGGAGAAGTATTACCATTCTATCATTGGCTTTAATGCCAGATTGGATGAGCTTCAAGCCGCTGTTCTCAGGGTAAAACTAAAGTATCTTGCGGAGTGGACCGAAGCTCGCCGGCAAAAGGCGGCTGCTTACAACCAGGGGCTCAAAGATTCTTCTGTTGTAATACCGCAAGAGCCCCTCTTTGCCAGGCATGTGTATAACCAGTATACTATCCGTTCCAGACGCCGGGATGAATTAAAAGAAGATTTAGCTGCTAACGGTATCCCAACGGCTATTCACTATCCTATGCCCCTCCATCTCCAGGAAGCCTTTGCCTTTTTGGGATATAAAAAAGGTGATTTCCCTGAAAGTGAACGGGCGGCTGGTGAGGTACTTTCTTTACCTATTTATCCTGAGCTTTCGGAACAACAGGCATCTGAGATCATTAAAGGAGTTTCCGGTTTCTAATTTTAGCGTTCCGTGAGCGGTTACGTCGTCAATTATTAGTTGACAAAGAAGTAAAAATATGATAAAGTATCTAATGTTATGGAGGTATACTCAACGCGGGCATAATCTGCGATTTTGTATCTTCTCAATAACTCAGG
>JASEGY010000706.1 GCA_030019105.1 bacterium
AAACAGGTGGGGGAATCTTCGTGACCCTGATGGGGGAATATGATGGCCCTCGACATTTCCCCAAATATGAGGTGATATCTAACTCACTAATAATATTCTTATCAATTGCTCTTTCAGTATAGACCTTCTCAATAGTCCAGTTCCCTGACTCTCTCTTTGCTATCACATAGGCATCTACACCAAATTGGGCTGAAATGGCACCAAGGGCTTTAAGATTCTGCAACCAGGCATTCTGGTCTGGTATTACCGTAGATCTATCAAATCCTACAAAATTAGTTAAGTCATGATCGGATATTACCTTAGAATTATCATTACTTACACAACCTATAAAAATATGCAGATTATCACCCTCTCTTTTTAATGAAAGTTCCACATTGTCATCATCTCTTAGATTTGATTCCCACAGACTCACCATCTTCTTCATGAAAGCAAGAGAAAATAGATAAATTGGGTTCTTAGATTTCGTCTTCTCATTTTCCCTCCATTCACTTTTTTCCTCTTTAATTATTCCTAACAACTCCTGCGCTTTCTGGGGATGTTGGCTCCAATTTACTTTTTCAAGACCAACCATAGAAGAATTAGTCAATTCTCGTATCCTCTTCAAATTTAATGGTAAGTAAAAAAGTAGGAATTAACAATCCAAGACTTCTCTATATTGATTATAACATCTATCAACGTAATTTGAGGGGGTGTCCCGAGTTACCATAAGATTTGAAGAGGATACCAATTCTCCCTTAAGGATAATATTCTCTCTGGCTTCTGCCCATTCCTTAAGAAATACTTTTGGCGAGATATGATAGAGATAATTTCTCGTAAATTCCACACAGGCTTTGAACCAGTCAGAATTCGGCCCCTTAGAGTTCAGAAAATCATTACGCTTTTCTATCTGGAAAATGGTTATTATGCTGGAAAGAAAAGGACTGCTTACTTCATCAGAGATAGACAGAAATTCATCTTTTCTTGAATTCACCAGACTTAGAATCTGCCCGCTAAGTTCCTTTATTTCACTTTGATTACTGATCACTAATGTCCCTTTAATTATAGGTGCTAAGAAATGATCATAAATTCGATGTCCCCAATTATTCAGTATTTCAGCAAGCTGTTTTATATCTCTTATCAAGTTGGGGAACAAGGCATCTTCCAATTTATCGACATCCTTATCTCGAAATTTATATGGAAAGTAAGCTTTGAGTGGTTTATTTTTTTCAACCTGCTCTTCTCCTGCCATTTCCCATTTCCCAGTCTTTAAAAGTTCTAAAATATTTCTTCTTTTTTCTAAAGACATATCATTTCTAATTCTCTTTGTACCCTCAAGGTATATCTCGTTTTCAAAGACCTGAGGTAACTACTCAGCCCTAAAAAAAAGCTCAAGCTTATTCTATATTATCCGATATAG
>JASEGY010000707.1 GCA_030019105.1 bacterium
CAACCTACAACTTACAACCTATTCAAAATCGCAATTTATGCCCGTGCTGTGTATATTCTACTTGAAACCCGAAACTTTATACCAAGGAGGATCTCAACCAGTGCAAATAACACCGGCCGAAAGACTTAGACGCCTGCCCCCCTATCCTTTTGTTGAAATAGATAAAGCCAGGGCCAGGGCTAAGGCTGAGGGCGTGGATAATATTATTGACCTGGGAATAGGTGACCCGGATACACCTACCCCCGTTCATATAGTTAGGGCAATGGAGCAGGCTATCCTGAAACCTGAAAATTACCAATATCCCTCTACTGAAGGCACAATTGAATTCAGGGAAGCAGTCGCAGCCTGGTGCCGGCAGCGATTTAATCTTGATCTTAACCCGGTGACTCAGATAGTATCTCTGATGGGATCAAAGGAAGGCATCGGTCATTTCCCCCTGGCCTTTGTTGAACCAGGGGAAGTTGTCCTGGTCCCTTCGCCGGGATACCCGGTCTATGAGCCGGCCACTATTTTTGCCGGGGGCATTCCGTATTTAATGCCGCTCAGAGAAGAAAATAATTTCTTGCCATTGCTGGAAGGTATCCCTGAATCTGTTTTAGAAAAGGCCAGGTTGATGTTTCTTAACTATCCTAATAATCCCACCGGCGCTACGGCCCCAGCTTCCTTCTACAAAAAGGTGATCGAGATAGCCAGGAAATATGAAATTATAGTCTGTCACGATGCCGCCTATTCAGAACTCTATCCTGAAGATGATTGCCCCATAAGCTTTATGGAGATAGAGGGGGCATTTGAGGTTGGCCTTGAGTTTCACTCTCTTTCGAAGACCTACAATATGACCGGTTGGCGGATTGGGTTTGCTATTGGCAATAAGGATTTAGTCAAAGGACTTGCCGGGATCAAAAGCAACCTGGATTCAGGGGTCTTTCAGGCCGTCCAGGAAGCAGCCATAGCCGCCTTAAGTGGGCCTCAGGACTGCGTTGAATCAATGAGAGAAATTTACCGGCAGAGACGCCGGACTCTGGTAGAAGGCTTACGCCGGCTTGGCTGGTCAGTAACTGATACATCCGGAGCCTTTTACGTCTGGATTAAAGTGCCAACTGAGACGGATTCAACTACTTTTTGTTCTGACCTGTTGAAAGAAGGCGGCATCGTTGCCACACCAGGGATAGGGTTTGGGAAGCATGGAGAAGGTTATATCCGGATGGCCCTTACCGTGGACGAACCCCGAATAGCAGAAGCGGTAAGACGGATTGAAACCCGCATGGCTACAGCGTAACAGGATAATATCTCACGCAGAGGCGCAGACTCAAAGAAAGGCAATAGTCAAAAGTCAAGAGGTAAATATAGTATTTAAGAAAAAGATTTTGGGGTTGGTTGTAATTGGAGTTTAGGCTT
>JASEGY010000708.1 GCA_030019105.1 bacterium
ATATAGCCTATCTTGAATTCGCTTACCCCAAAATATTTATCTTAAGAGCTATACTTAGCTCCATCGTGGCTCGTGATTCGTGATTCGAATAAACCAATCCACGATTCACGAACCACGAAAACCAGGGAGTTATTTCCACCAGGCTGTATTAGGTAGAAGGTGGGTGAAATACAAATGAACTCGAAACTCGACGACCCGCAAGCGGGTGCCCCGAACCCGAAACTCAAAAGAGTATGGGTAAAGGTTGTTCCATGGAAGAAAGAGATAGTTACCTGTGCCCTTGAAAGTGGGGTAGAGGCAGTCTTGGTACCGGATGGTTATACCAGCAAAGTAAAGGAGCTGGGAATTATAAAAACTATTGCCGGCGATGGAGATATAAAGTTAGGGGAAGATGTCGTTGAGTTTGAGATAAATAGCAAAGAGGATGAAGAAGAGGCCGTAAGGTTGTCAAAATCCAGGACC
Organism: bacterium; assembly: GCA_030019105.1. Lineage (GTDB taxonomy): Bacteria > UBA9089 > JASEGY01 > JASEGY01 > JASEGY01 > JASEGY01. The sequence continues at coordinate 463 of JASEGY010000708.1, forward strand.
CTTATTCTCAAAATGAAGGACTGGACGATAATCCCTCTGGAAAATCTCATCGCCCAGACTGAGGGGTTAATAGTAGAGGTTAACACCGCAGAAGAGGCCAGGACAGCCCTTCAGATATTGGAAAAAGGCGTTGATGGCATACTCCTCTCAACCACAGACCTTAATGAGATAAAGGAATGCATGAAGATAGTTCAAGGTTCCCTCCAAATCACCCTTACCAGCGCCAGGATAAGCAAAATAAAACCATTAGGAATGGGAGACCGGGTCTGCATTGACACCTGTACCAATATGACGGAAGGGGAAGGGATCCTGGTTGGCAACAGCAGCTCAGCTATGTTTCTCGTCCACTCTGAATCGATTTCAAATCCTTATGTTGAACCAAGACCATTCAGGGTAAATGCCGGTGGCGTCCATGCCTACACCTTAACTCCGGAAGGAAGGACAAAGTATCTTTCGGAATTGAAGTCAGGAGATGAGGTGTTGATCCTGAATTACCAGGGAAAAGCGGAACTCGCTATTTGCGGCCGGGCCAAGGTGGAAAGGCGGCCTTTGATGTTGGTTGAAGCTGAGGCCGGGGGAAAGATTGTCTCCCTTGTCCTTCAGAATGCAGAGACAATAAGATTGACCACTCCGCAGGGAAAGGCTGTCTCTATTGTAAACCTGAAGGAAGGAGATGAGGTCCTGGCTTACACTGAAGAAGCCGGCCGTCACTTTGGGATAAAGGTCAAAGAGACGATTGTAGAGAAGTAAGTGCTGAAGTAATTTCTCCCCCCAGAATTATCTTGACACCTGAGGCTCGGTCTGTTATACTATAGCTTTTAAGATAATGTTTTTGGGGTAGGCGAGTTCAATAGAGGCTACGTAGCTTTTGGAGTTAATCCTTTAGGATTTCATTACTTATGCAAGGCT
>JASEGY010000709.1 GCA_030019105.1 bacterium
CGCAATCTGCAATCCAAAATTGGTTTGGTTGCGGCCAGAGGCCGCGCTAAGAAGACAATTGGAATATACTCCCTTTTTGTCCTGGCTCTTGCTTCTTCTAAGATATTACCTGATCCATCAGATACAGCCACTATTTCTTTGTCCATTATCGCTACCCACTTATCGGGGTATTTCTTGGCCAAATCCTGATAGTGCGCATAAGCCCATTCCCGATCATCCCAGAACTCCCTGGGTATACCTTCTAATACCTTAGGCATTATTATTGATACCTCCTTTTTTCATGCTTCCTCCTGGTTTATCTTTGTTTCATTTCCTTCTTCTATAATTTTCGACTTGTGCAAACAAGAATGTGGTTAATGGATATAGGCATTCACACCCTGCCACAACAATTCATGCATCAGTGAAGAATAACTAACCCCCTGTCTATCCGCTAATGCTTTGATTTGATTCATCAATTCCGCTTCCAAACGCAGTGTCACTTGCGTTCTGCTTTGGAGTTCACCTATAATTTCCTCTACAGTAACTTCCTTCGCCTCAAATTCGGTAGCGTCATGAGTATCCCAAAACTCCATTTCTTCGTCAAGGGATTTGAAGTGCATAATTTCCTTGCGCATGGCTTATTTCCTCCTATATCTTCTACGTTCTTTGCTCTTCATATTCCGCGCGCTAATGATCTTTGCCCGGTTAGGAGCAACAGGCACAAAAAACACGGTAAGATAACGTCCTGCCTCCGTCCTCCCTAAAGCATCATAACGCGATTCACCATATTGGTCAGCAATTGTCGATAAGAAGAAACGAGGATAGTTGCGAAAGACTTCCTCTATCTCTTTCCATTCAACGCCATGTTTAACTTTCAGTTTATCAACAATGGCAGGGCTCGCTGGGAAGGGAACCAGTTGTCTGTGCATTAAATTAAAATCCCTTTCTCCAATAACTCTAAATCCGGTAAAGAAGTAAAGTATAATCGGATATTAGTAGACATGGACTTTCCCTTCTATGTATAACACTGGGATATGTATAACACTGGGATATTCTGTTTTCTGTTTGTCTTCTCTTTAGCTAAATTCCTCACCTGATCAATACCGTCTCCAGAAGCAACTACTTGTTTATTCACTATGGCTACCCACTTTTCAGGATACTCTCTGGCTAACCTTTCATAATTAGCCATAGCCCATTCATCATCCTCCCAAAATTCCTTTTTAGAGACCATCTGTTTCTCTTTTGACATCTTAAATCACCTCCCCTGCAATTTGATCATATATCACCTCATTAATCACAATACCTGCTCTGGCCATCTCAGGGCTTAGCCCTAAAAATATATAGCTCTTAAGATAAATATTTTGGGGTAAGCGAATTCAAGATAGGCTATG
>JASEGY010000070.1 GCA_030019105.1 bacterium
CGCAATCGTAACATTCTCGCGGACAACGCAAATGTTGCGGGGTAATAGTATAAATGGCTTGATGAGTATCGAGGTTTTCGTCATGTGGTGCGAAATGTTTAGGCTTATCGGTTCAACGCGGCTAAACTGAAAGACTTAGTTGCACAAGCATCAGAAATGTTCTTGCAAGTTAAGCAAGAACTGCTGGCTTTTGCCGATTTTATAGACCAGGCAATTAATGCATCCACGAAAGAATGAGTTGGCAGCTATGAGGGAGAGAGGAGCAAAAGATGGCAAGAGAGTTATCAAAACATTTAGCGGAAAATCTGGGACCAAAAGAGAAAGAGGCTATCTTGAGTTTTGTCAATCTTGTTACAGAAAGATACCGTGATAAAGTAGAATTCATTTATCTCTTTGGCTCAAGAGCGAGGGGGGAAGGAAAAAAAGGAAGTGATATCGATCTATTAATCTGTGTCGATAAATGGGAAAATAAATACTTAGATGAGCTTTCTGATCTTTCCTTTGATTTTATATTGGACTACAATCTCTTACTATCTCCTATTATCTACGATAAGAAAGAATGGCTGGAGGAGAATGAAGCCGGGACGCCTTTTATTAGAAGCGTCCGGAGAGAAGGAATAGAGTTATGGAAGCGAAGAAGAAGTACATTGAGGCTGAAATAAGGAGGTATGTCTAAGATGGCTGTGACAATTCCAAAAGCTACTCTTAAAATAATGACTGAGCTCACAGGCGAGCCAATATTTGAGAGGGCCTTGCCCATTACTTTGAAGGATAGCATAGAACATCGGTTAGAAAGAATTAATCAGGAGTTAGAGATTTATCAGAAAAAATATAGGATGGATTTTACTAAATTTAATGCCCTCTGGGCAAAAGAGGAGGTTACTAATCAATCTTCTTATGAAGTAGAAAAAGATTTTTTAGAATGGGACGGCCTAATTATGCGGAAAGATAAACTTGAGGAATTGTCTAAATGGATTATTTAGAGCCACATCATTTCCTTAGAGAAATTATAGAAAGATGTGTTGTCTCTGAAATAGTAACTACCTATGAATCACATATTGATGAGGATATTATTCTCAAAATGAGAATCTCTCTTGTCAATGATGCTTTTATAGATCTTTTCTATAATAGTCGAAATGGTAAGACTTCATTTGCTCTAATTAAGGATAGATGTAGAATTTACGGGGCAGATAATGCCTTGCCAATAGGCTGGCATATCCATCCTTTTGGCAACCCTGCTGCGCATGTTCCTTCTGAAGCGGTAACTTTCAGATGGTTTCTGGAGACAGTTGAAAGGCAACTAACTAATTAGACTTCATCTTATAGCTCTTAAGATAAATATTTTGGGGTAAGCGAATTCAAGACAGGTTATGTAGCTTTCGGAGTTAATCCTTTAGGATTTCATTAGTTATGAAAGGCTAAAGCCTAAACTCCAAAGGATAACCAACCCCAAAATCTTTTTCATGAAGTCTATAGAAGGAACAAAATTTTAGGCCAAAGGAGAAAATGAGTGATGAAAAAGGCATTAATAACTGGAATTACCGGCCAGGACGGATCATACCTGGCTGAGCTATTACTTTCAAAGGGCTATGAAGTCTATGGGATAATAAGAAGATCGAGTTCCTTTAATACCGGCCGCATAGACCATATCTATCAGGACCCGCATGAACCCGGTGTTCACCTTAAGCTCATTTATGGTGACCTGAATGATGCCAGCTCGTTGAATAGAATCATCAGGACTGTTAAACCGGATGAGATATATAACCTGGGGGCACAGAGTCATGTCCGGGTCAGTTTTGATGTGCCGGAATATACGGGTGAAGTGGTAGCGTTAGGCACAGTTCGACTTCTTGAAGCTATCCGGGAGGCCGGGATAAGCCCTAAATTTTACCAGGCATCATCCAGTGAACTCTTTGGCCAGGTGGCCGAGATACCTCAACGGGAAACAACTCCTTTTTATCCGCGCAGTCCTTACGCCTGCGCCAAGGCTTATGCTTATTATATCACCAGGAACTATCGGGAAAGTTACGGTATATTTGCCTGTAATGGGATATTGTTTAATCACGAGTCCCCGCGGCGAGGGGAAACCTTTGTTACCAGAAAGATTACCCAGGCCTGCGCCCGGATAAATCTGGGTCTTCAGAAAAAGCTCTATCTGGGCAATTTAGAGGCCAAAAGGGATTGGGGTTATGCCCCAGACTACGTGGAGGCGATGTGGCTGATGCTGCAGCAGGATGAGCCGGATGATTATGTTGTTGCTACCGGTCAGACTCATTCGGTAAAGGAGTTTTTAGAAGAGGCATTCGCTTACGTTGACCTGGACTGGGAGAATTATGTTGCAATTGACCGGAAGTATTTAAGGCCGGCTGAAGTAGACCTTTTAATCGGCGATCCCGGTAAGGCTAAACAGAAACTTGGCTGGCAGCCAAAGGTAACCTTTAAGGAGTTGGTCAGGATAATGGTAGATGCAGATATGGAGCAAGTCAAAAAGGAGCATAATTTAAAATGAAGACCGATTTCTGGAGAAATAAGAAGATTATTGTTACCGGCGGCGCCGGATTTTTGGGTTCTTACGTGGTTGACAAGCTTAGAAAAAGAGGTTGCCAGGATATATTTATTCCCCGAAAAAGGGAATATGATCTGACTAAAGAGTCAGATATAGAAAGACTTTATAATGACTTTAAGGCCGATATAGTTATTCATTTGGCCGCAGTCGTAGGAGGCATTGGGGCCAATCAAGAAAATCCCGGCAGATATCTCTATGACAACCTGGTGATGGGAGCTATGCTCATGGAGTATGCCAGAAGGAGTGAAATCAAAAAGTTTGTCGCCCTGGGCACAATATGCGCCTACCCTAAGTTCACCCCTGTTCCCTTTAAGGAAGAAGATATCTGGAATGGGTATCCTGAAGAGACTAACGCCCCTTATGGCCTGGCCAAGAAAATGATGCTGGCGCAATCTCAGGCTTATCGCCAGCAATATGGCTTCAATTCCATCTTTCTCCTTCCCGTTAATCTTTACGGCCCGAAAGATAATTTCGATCCCCGTTCATCTCATGTTATCCCGGCCTTGATCAAGAAATGCGTTGATGCCATCAATCAAGGTGATGAAGAAATCGTGGTCTGGGGAACAGGAAAGGCTACCAGAGAGTTCTTCTATGTTGAGGATTGTGCCGAGGGGATTATCCTGGCCACGGAGCGTTATAACAAGAGTGACCCGGTCAACCTTGGGGCGGGAATGGAGATAACCATCAGGGATTTAGTAGATTTGATCGTCAAATTGACGGGATTCAAGGGTCAAATTACTTGGGATACTACTAAGCCTGATGGGCAGCCCAGAAGACGGCTGGATGTCTCTAAGGCCGAGGCCGAATTTGGCTTTAAAGCCAGGATGGATTTTGAAGAAGGCTTGAAACGAACTATAGAATGGTACAAAAATAGCGTGACTGGATAGATGAAGAAGGTGAGAGTAGAGGGGGCGGGATCATGGAAACTGAAAGTTTGATAAAGAATTTGATAAAAAAGAAGAGGGCGGCCCTTCAATATTTCATCAATCAGCTTATAAATACTAAGGCAAAGGAACACATTGGGAAGATATTTCTCTTTGGAAGTCTATCCAAAGGCCGGATAAAAGAAGATAGCGACATAGACCTCCTTGTCTTCTGTACCAGCAAGACTGATCTGGTCTTTGAAAAATGTCTGGACCTTCAGTTAGATACTTATTCTCAATATCTTGAGAGCGTAGAACCATTAGTCTATCCTGTAGAGATGATGAAAAGTCCGGATTCATATTTTTTCTATAGAGTAGCAAAATATGGGGAGGAGGTTTATGGAATGGATGAGGATAGACTTAAGATGCAGGAGGCCAGGAACTATCTGTCCTTAGCGGAAGAGTACTTAGAAGGGGCTAAAGAGAATATAAGTGCTAAAAGGGATAGAATTGCGATAGATACTGGTTACAACGCAGCCGAGTTAGCTGTGAAAGCCTTGCTTCTTTTGGAGATGGAGGATATTCCTTCAAGCCATGGAGGAGTAGTGGGAGAATTCGGTAGGCTGTATGTTAAAACAGAAAAGGTAGCAAGAGAATTTGGTCGTGGCCTTAATAAGGCCTTGGCCCTGAGAAATAGAGCAAGATATGTCTACGATGTGCAGCTTTCTGTTGCAGAGGCTACTGAGGTGATTGAATTGGCCACTAAGGTAATTAAGCTGGCTGATGAAGTGATATCAGTAATCAATCTGCAGGTCTAAAAAATGAATAAGTCAGAAAAGATAGCCTATTTTAATTCCATCGCCAAAGATCGAGATTGGTGGAAACAGAGGAATAGCTACTACTACTCAGAATTAGAGAGATTTCTGAGATTCATTATTCCACCTGAGACATCTCTTTTAGAAATCGGTTGTGGCACCGGTGACTTCATTGGCTATCTGCAACCGGCCCGGGGAGTGGGGGTAGATATTAGCCCGGAGATGGTAACAAGGGCTCAAAAGAAGTATCCGGAGTACACCTTTCTGGTTGATGATGCTGAGGAACTTCACCTTAACGAAAAATTCGATTATGTGATCTTGTCTGATCTGGTAGGTCACTTGTCTGATGTCTGGCAGGCCTTTCGGGAATTACAAAAGGTAACAACTCCGGAGACAAGAGTGGTTATCACCTATTACAATTATCTCTGGGAGCCTCTGCTTAGTTTAGGAGAGAGATTTGGCCTGAAGATGAAACAGACCTATCAGAACTGGCTATCTTTAGAAGACATAGAAAATCTGCTTAAGTTGAACGGTTACGAGGTGGTCCAGAAGGGATTCAGACTGCTTCTGCCCAAAGATATCCCTTTGCTTTCAAGCCTGTTAAACCGTCTAATGGCTAAATTCCCTCTGATAAAGAATCTATGTCTGGTGGAATACATCGTGGCTAAAGAGAAAGAGGGGATTAGAGACAGGCTGAGGAAGGATTATTCCTCTTCTGTTATCATCCCTTGCAAGGACGAAGCCGGAAATATTGAGGCTGCGGTAGAGCGAACGCCTGAGATGGGAAAGCACACCGAGCTTATCTTTGTTGATGGAAATTCTATTGATAGCACGGTAGAGAAGATAGAAGAAATGATAGCCAAATACAAGGGGAAGAAAGATATTAAGCTGATCCATCAAGGTTTGGGCAAAGGAAAAGGAGATGCGGTCAGAAAGGGATTCGCCGCCGCCGCAGGGGACATCTTCTTTATCCTTGATTCTGATCTGACGGTTCCTCCGGAAGACCTGCCGAAATTCTATCTGGCTCTGACAGAAGGTAATGGTGAATTTATCAATGGCACCAGGCTCGTCTATCAGATGGAGAAACAGGCCATGAGACACCTTAATCTGATCGCCAATAAACTCTTCAGCCTCATCTTCACCTGGCTTCTTGAGCAGCGAATAAAGGATACCCTCTGCGGGACCAAGGTGCTTTTTAGAAGAGATTATGAAAAGATTGCCCAAAACCGGAACTTCTTTGGGGACTTTGATCCCTTTGGAGACTTTGACCTCCTTTTTGGAGCGGCTAAGTTGAATCTCAAGATTGTGGAGATACCGATAAGATACCGGGAGCGCACTTACGGAGAGATAAAGATAAGCAGGTTCAGCCACGGCTGGCTGCTTTTAAAGATGTGCGGTATTGCCTTTCGGAAGTTGAAGCTTAATTAAAATAGGTATCCTCTTCAAATTTAATGGTAGTTGTAGGGGCTTGATTTATCAAGCCCAATACGGAGGGTTCGATAAATCGAACCCCTACATGTTCCCCGAAATATTGAGAGGATACTATCCGAAAGGGGGCCTTGTTCATCGTTTCGGCCATTAGATCAATTTTGTAGTGGTCGAGCTTGCTCGACATTACGGCAGAGCAAGGGGAGCATGTTGAAAAAGTTCCTTAAGGGTGCAATAAGGGTACAATCTGAAAAAATTGTCTAATATCGTCTATACATAACAAGGGTGGCCTGCTTAGCACAAATAGCTTATCCCTTACTTTGTTATGCATAAATGGCATAGGGAACTTTTAGGGAACGCTCCCCAGAGCAAGCTCTGCCACTACAAAGAAGTTAGTAAGTGGCCGAAACGGTGAACATCGCCCGATTTTAATCGGCGCCGGAGAGATAACGGCGCGAAATTAAAAAGAGGTTAAAAAGATGTCTACTCGACAACGATTGATTCATAAGGTAGTTAAGGAATTAAAGGCAAGAATCTCTGATAAATACGAACTTCAGGAAATGAGAGTATTCGGTTCCTCAGCACGCGGAGATTGCAGAGAAGATTCAGACATTGATATATTTGTTCATCTCTTAAGGGTGAATCGCCAGATAGAAGAAGCCTTATTTGATATTGCTTATGAGATGGAACTAAGGTATGATTGCCTTATTGATTTGATAGTTTTTGGTGACGACACGATGAAAAAAAAGTACCCCAAACCACCTATTTATCATAAGGTTTTTAGTGAAGGGATGAAAGTATGAAACCAGAGGATACCCAAGCCTTGATTTCTTATAGAATGGAGCGGTCTAAAGAATCTATTCAAGCAGCCCAAATAATGCTTGAGAATGAAATGCTTACCTTCTCGATGAATCGCGTCTACTATGCTATGTTTTATGCTGTTCAAGCGCTCCTTGTCTTGCATGGTGTTTCTTTTTCGAAACATGGGCAAGTCAAAGGATATTTTAACCGTGAGTTGATAAAAACAGGCGTCTTGCCGATAGAAATGGGGAAGACATACAATAAAGCTTTTGAATATCGCCAAAAGTTTGATTATGTTGACTTTGCTGTTCCTGATCACGAAATGGTTTGCGAATATATTGAAAAAGCCAGGGAATTTCACGCAAGGATTCATGGGTATATTCAGGCCCAACAGCAAAACATCTAAGAGCTAAGCTTGGAAGGAATCGTATGAATGAAGAAGGTTGTTGAATGGCTGAAATTACTACAAACCCGGAATATCAAAGACTTAGATGCAGCTTCAACCACATTAAGGGAGATTTAGTTGATAGAAAATGAAATAGCTCATGGTAAAAAGATATGCCCCGAGGCTGAGCTTGTCTGGGGATGGGGGACTCCAGCCGGAAAGTTACGAGCTGAGAGACGGGCTCGATTTTTGATCAACGCTGGAGAAATAACCGAGGGAAAGAAAATTTTAGAGATAGGATGCGGGACAGGAGTCTTTACCGAGAAGATTGTCAGGACAGGGGCAGAGATTATCGCCATCGACATCTCACCTGAATTGATCGAAAGGGCCAGGGAAAGAGAGGTCTCTTCCAATGTCCAATTTGAGGTCATGAATGTGGAAAAGATGGACTTCCCGGATAATAATTTTGATTCTGTGGTTGGTTCATCCATCTTGCATCATCTTAATTTAGAAAAAGCCTTCTTAGAAATTAAACGGGTTTTAAAACCGGAAGGCAGAGTGGCCTTTGCCGAACCTAATATGATGAATCCTCAGATTATGATTCAGAAGAATATTAAGCCAATAAAGAGATGGCTTGGTGATTCTCCGGATGAGACAGCTTTTTTTAGGTGGTCATTAAAGAATAGGTTGCAGGAGTGTGGATTTGGCCAAATCCTTATAGAACCTTTTGATTTTCTTCATCCCTTTACTCCTGCCCCTTTAATTCCGATAGTGGATAAAGTGGGACAAATGGCTGAAAGGCTGCCGATCTTAAGAGAGATAGCCGGGTCTTTATTGATCCAGGCAAAATTAATAAAATGAAGATACAAATTCCTGATAAAAAGAATATTCAACCTACCAATCAAGAGGATCCCTTGAGATATTACTATCTGCCGGCAGTAAGAAGGTTATATCTTAAGCGACTCCGGATGACATTGGATATGATAGGCCTGAAGAAAAGGAGTAAAGTCCTGGAGATTGGTTATGGCAGCGGAATACTCTTTCCAGAGCTAAGTAAAAGATTCGATGAGATTTATGGAATAGATATTCATGACAAAATTGATTTAGTTGAGACGATGTTAAAAAAAGAAGGCCTGACGGCTAATTTAAAAGTAGGGGATATTCTGAACCTGCCATACAAAGATGAAGAATTTGATAGTATTGTTTGCATAAGTGTATTGGAGCATATTCCCGGCTCAAGTTTAGATAACGCTGTCTCAGAAATACACCGGGTCTTAATACCTGGGGGAATAGCCGTAGTTGGATTTCCAACAGTGGGCAAGAAAATGGATCTTTTCTTCAGAATAATCGGCTATCACGGTATTGATCAACACCATGTCTCTGGGGAGAAAGAAATAATGGCCGCGCTGGGGAGAAAGTTGACCATTGTTGAGGTGACAACTTTCCCCAAGTTTTTATCCATTTCTCAATCGTTGTATGTTACCTGTAAATATATCAAAGAGGAGTGATATGAGCTATTATTACAAGATATGGTTGGCCTGCATCCTTGTACTTGCCTTTGGGTTAAGATTCTATGGCCTTACAGAAAGAGGACTGTTTCAAAGTGATGAAGGTTATTATTTAGGGGCCTCAAAGACAATTAGGGCCAGCTTGGATTGGACAGTAAAGCAGGCATTTGGGATAAATCAGCCTCCATTACAGGATATACTCCTTGATAAAGGAGGAACAATTCCAAGCGCTGCCAAACCGGGTTTTCTTGCCCTGGTAGTGTTTTGTTCGGTTTTTATAGGGATGCATGATTATACTGTTCTTATTGTTTCCGGAATTGCGGGGATATTAACAGTTCTTGTAGTTTTCTTGCTTGGCAGGGAGTTGTGGGATAAACGGACAGGCCTTGTCGCGGCTACCATCCTTACAGTATCGAATTATCATATTATCTCATCTCGTGCAGGTATGTCCGGGACTACTTCGGTTCTTTTCGTATGTCTCGGGCTTCTTTTCTATCTTTATTTTATCAAGTCATCGCCTCCTAATAACCGACATCTATTTATAGCCGGCTTGAGTATAGGCTATGCCTTTACCTGTCACTATAATCTGTTTTTTGTGCCTTTGATATTTCTTTGCTTCGAACTGATTTATTCCTTTAAGGAGGACTCTCCATTAGGACTAAAAGTTAAACGTCTTGTAATCTTAGGCCTATCTATGGCTCTTCCTTTAATAATTTTTGAAGCAATTTATGCTCCCACAAAACTATTTATCTATTCAAAAGGCCTTGGTAGTATTCTTGAAAAGACAGTTTGGGGTAAATTTTATACCTATTTTGAGCAAGTTATCCATCAAGTTTCAATGGGAGGGCAAGTTGGAGTTACTGATCCATTCTTTTATATAAACCTCCTATTGAGAAACGATGGTTATCTTTCTCTCTGTCTTCTCGGACTTGGAATTATTTTTCTTCTTCTCCAGTGGAGGAAGAATTCTCTGAAAGGTTGCCTTGTTCTTGCTCTTTTCTTTGTCCCTGTCCTCTTTTGGTCACTTTTCTCCTCCCTCCAGTTTGAAAGATTATTTCTTATCACCTCTCCTGTATTGGCCTTAATAGCCTCCTTTGGCCTAACCAGTCTGATTGGACAAAGAAAATGGCTGCTATTTGTGGTTATTTTACTTGTCCTTGCTAATGGGATTTGGCATAGTATCCCCACAATTAAAGCCAAATCCGGATATCCTGAGGCCATAGCCTATATGAAAAGCCATAAAGGAGTAAAACACTTCAGTAGTATAGTTACCATATCCCGTGACTATGTAGGGATAAAAAATGCTCATAATCTACAGAAAGAATCTATAAATGAGATAAAAGAGCTTTATAACAAGGGCTTTAACTATCTGCTATTAGATCAGGATAAGTATTTGTACTCTACTACTATTTTTGTTAAGGGGTCTAATTTAGTAAAGCCTGTATTTGAAACTCCCCATACTACTACAATTTTTCTTTACGAGAGTTTCTCTCCCCAAACAAGGAAAAAGATACTATCAGAGCCAAAGGTATTAAGAATATATGATATGGGGGAGATATTAGAATTAATCAAATCAAGGGGTGACGAGGTGTCTAGTAGTCAGGAGCCGAAAAATGGGAGTAGATTACACCACAGACACACGGAGGCGATTTTGGATTTCGGATTATACAGATTGAACATTTTACAATTCGCAATCCCAAATTGGTTTGATTGCGGCGGGAGGCCGCGCTATGGATAGATATGCCTGTATTTTTTATGAAAATATAGGCACCCTTCAGAAAAGCCAAAAAGTAGTTAACAGTTTAGACGGTCACATTACTACTCCATGACTTCACAAGGGCTAAGAAACCATGAGGGGATACGTTTAAGAGAACACGAATCTCACGAATAGACGAATTACACGAATATTTTTAAGTATTATTCGTGCTATTCGAACATTCGTGTTATTCGTGTTCCTTTCAAACTGTTAACTGGATTTTGAAGGGTGCCAAAATATAAATGGTAAATCACCCGTAGAAGATTTCATTGACTCTTTAGATGAAGACACCCAGGACAAGTTTATCTACAAGAAAGGACTACTTGAGCAATTTGGGCGATGGTCATCGTTTCGGCAAAAAGTGCTTGACCAAATTGGGTGTTGTAGTTGCAGAGCTTGCTCTGCTGTAATGTCGAGCAAGCTCGACCACTACAAATGGCCGAAACTATGAACAAAGTCAACAAAGGTATTTGGAGTAGTAAATAGGTGATAAAGTTAAAAGATAAGGATGATAATGAATTCATCTTATATGATGAAATATGGGAACATATTAGACGATTTCATCCAGAGATTACTCAAATCGAAGTTCTACAATCTGTTTTGCAGTATCCAGATGCTATAATAAAAAGTAGTTGGGATCCAGAGAGTGTCTTATATTATAAGAGGAGTAGACATCTTTATAAAGTTGTTGTAGTGCAACTAAAAGAAAAGAGGATTAAAACCACTTTAACTGAAAGAAAAATTAAGAAAGGTGAAATATTATGGATCAATCCCAGACTCCTGAGTTAAGAATCGCATATGATAAATTGGCTGATGTATTATATATGTCTATTGGTAAACCTCAACCAGGAATTGATGAAGAAATTGATAGCGGCGTCTATCTAAGGTTAAATGAGGAAACAAATAAACCTATAGGTATGATGATAATTGATTTTGAAAAGAGATTCTCAAAACCAATTGATCAGGTAATTCCTTTTAATATAGCCGATTTTTTCTCCCAGTATAAACAACAAAAGGCAGCGCCACAATCAATCGTGGAGTTAAATAAAAAGGCTTTACGTGGATTCGAGGGGTAAGATTTCGAGAGGTGCAGATTTAGAAAGACATAAGGAGGGATGAAAGATGAAGAAAGTAGATGATTATATAGAAGGAAAGATAAGAAAAGACCCTAATTTTAAATCTCGCTACGATTTAATAATGCAGAAAGTAGACATTGTAAAGAAAATCATTGAATACCGCATCAAATACAATTTATCTCAAGCCCAGCTTGCTAAAGAAATGGGCGTAACTCAACAATACATCTCCAAAATAGAAGAAGGCGAGTTTTCCAATCTTGAAACCGTAGAAAATATTCTTCATCACATAGGATACAGGTTGAAACTTGAAGTAGTCCCCTTGCGTAAATCATATCCGGGATTTGAAAAGCACACAGAACAACTTGTTGCGGTTTAAAATATCCGGAAGCGTTTAGGGGTCAGCCTCAGGTATCAGTTAAAAGTAAAGGGTAAAACCGATAAGAATAACGGCCTTGTTCATCGTTTCGGCAAATAGCGCTTGACCAAATTGGGGGTTGTAGTTGCAGAGCTTGCTCTGCCGTCCTGTCGAGCAAGCTCGACCACTACAA
>JASEGY010000710.1 GCA_030019105.1 bacterium
CATTCTTGCACCTTAGCTTGACCAAAGCGCCCAAGACCTCATAACATTCCCGGTAGTGTTTGAACTCCTTAAAAGGGATAGCCCCGGCAATCTTCTCAAACCTGTTTTTCCTCAGGACCTTCCTCAAATCTCTTGACAGGTCTGCAACCTCTCCTGTATATCCAAAACAATCCCCACAGTACAGACCACAGTAAGCTATTACTCGATGTTCAAGGTTTTTTTTAATGAGGTTGGCACACTTTTTGCTACAAAAGTATAATATGTTAATGTTGATAGAGTTATGACTATTGCAAACCCATTGGTTTATCGCGCAAAAATGAAAAAATGACTTAAGATTTATACATCAACAATATAGACAATATTGTTGATATCAAAGAAGATGCTCTATCTCTTTATATTTCAGGGAGTTGTTGGTTATACAGGTAGCATCCCATGCAATATTCATGCCAACCTCACCAGAAAAAAACTTGAACATCGAGTATTAGGTCTTTTGTCATCTTTACATCTCCTGAAGGGATTTCTCAAACTCTTTGACCTTCGGTGGCTTTTTGCCCTTTCCCGGTTCAATGGCGTGCCCTTCTTCGATTAGTCGGGCTGCCTGATGGTCTGTCCCACCAGGGAACTTTTCGTTCAGGCTGCCATCTGTTTTAATCACTCGCCAGTAGGGGGTTGGTTCCCTTCGGCCCTCCATTAAATCCTCTTCTGCCGCCTCGGCGGCCACCCTGATGAATATCCCGGTGGCGTGATTAACAACATTACCTAAAGTCATGGATCACGCCACCTTTGCAGGATTTCAGTCAGATGCTTCTGCGGATTGCGTAGCATCGCTTGTCGGCGAGCCGATGGGGCTCGGATTTCTTCGAGTCAGGGCCAAAACTTTAGGCGTTTTTGTTAGTCACGCCCGGTGGTCATCGGACAGGTCCAGTCAACCCCAAAATCCCTGGCCAGCCGCTCCCTGATCCGGCCTACTGTAACAAGTTTCCCCCTTTTTACCTTGCGGATGAGAGAATCAACATCTAAGGGTTTTGGAACAAGCATCGCTCCCTTCGGCGTATCCATCACAATCTTAGGCAAGCCTTTTGCCTCTTCCAACTTTTCTCTGGCACTCTTGCGGTTTTTAGCCATTGGCTCCTCCTTTTATGTAAACTTGAAAGTAGTCAACTGACGATGATCATCGCCAGGGCGGTTCATTTTCATCGTTTTTCCTGTGATTTCTTGTAGTCGTTCACGGCTTGAAATTGGAAATTGGAAATTGGAAATTAGGAAAAGAGATGAAGTCTGAATGCCCAATTTCTAATTTCCAATTTCAGTATTCTGTGAACACTTACGATTATCCGCAAGCTTTCACACTAAAGTGAACCGTCCC
>JASEGY010000711.1 GCA_030019105.1 bacterium
GTTAGAGAGAGCGTAAGGTGACCAACCCTGGAACCGTGAACCCTGAACTTTGAACTTTGAACCCTTTAGCTCTTACCCTTAGATTTGAAGAAGATACTTTGCGATGAACAATTACAGGAGATGAAATAGAAATGAACTCGAAACCCGACGATCCGCAAGACCGAGCCGGCCTGGCGGCGGGTGCCCCGAACCCGGAACTGAACTTAGACGTCCTTGTCTTTGATATGGATGGGGTCTTGATCGACATCGCCCATTCATACTCCCAGGCTGTGCTTGATACAGTGCAGCTTTATTTCCAACGCTGTCTTGGCCTTCCTGGAGAGGCCCTTTTGATTACAAGGGAAGATTTCATAGACTTCAAATACCTGGGTGGATTTAACGACGATTGGGACCTGTCCTATGCCCTGGTGGAATACCTGCTTTCATTAATAGATTACAGACCGCGTAATTCCGCATTCCGCATTCCGCATTTCGCATTCAGAGATAGTCAAGCGGCCTTAAATATCTTACAGAAGGCGGGCAGTGAGATCGAGATGTCTCTGGAAGAGCTTGTCCGGAGAAAAGATATTAAGTCTTTAGTCAATAGGCTCAAGGGTAAAGAGGTGGGCCTGGCCGGGCTAAGAAGGGAATTTAAGGGGAAGAATTCCGGCCTCTCTTTTTGTGAAGGGGAGGTAGTCGGCGGTAATCTGATTAAGAGGATTTTTCAGGAGCTCTATCTTGGCGGGGAATATTTCAAGCAGGTATATCACCAGTCCCCATTAATTTATGAAGAGGAAGGATACCTGACTAAAGAGGTTAGGCTGGTCAAACCCGAAACCATGAAATATCTGGCCGAAAGACTGAAATTAGGGATCGCCACTGGCCGGCCGAGGTTAGATGCTGATTATGCCCTGGAATATTTTGGCTTAAAGGAATATTTTGAGGTGGTCCTCACGCAAGATGATGTTAAAGACCGGGCCTTACTTAAGCCAAACCCTCACAAACTCCTTAAGGTAGCCAGAGAATTAGGAGCCGGAGCAAAAACACGATGCGCTTATATTGGCGATCTGCCGGATGATGTTATCGCGGCTAACCGGGCCAAATCTGAACTTAATTTTATCTCAATCGGCTGCCTGGCGGCCACGGATGATAAAGATTCCTTGCGAAAGGAATTCGAGGACCAGGGAGCTGATTTGATTGTGGAGGATGTTGACGAATTGGCGCAGCTAATAGCCAATAGCCAATAAAGATTAGGCCAGAGGCCGCTGCTTCACTGCCATTAAGTTAGCGGTAATCTGTTGCTATTACCTGGCTTAGTCGACAACCCCGTCCCGTAGGGACACTTGAAAATAGCCCAGCGATTTATCGCTGGGGAACGAT
>JASEGY010000712.1 GCA_030019105.1 bacterium
GCCTGAACTCCAAAGGATAGCCAACCCCAAAATCTTTTTCTTAAACACTATAAAACAAAAACGGACACGGACAACGGACACGGGCAACGGACTTTACATCTTACCTTCGCAAGCGGCTTTTAACTCGTCAACCCTGTCACATAGTTCCCAGGTAAAGCCTTCTTCCTCACGCCCAAAATGGCCATAGGCAGCCGTAGCCAGATAAATAGGCCGCCTTAGATCTAAGTGCTTAATGATACCAGTCGGCGTAAGAGGAAACACCTTTCTCACTATGGGAACCAATTCTTCATCAGGAACCTTTCCGGTTGTTTTGGTATTGACCAGCACTGAAACCGGCTCAGCCACACCAATGGCGTAGGCAAGCTGGACTTCACATCTGCTGGCCAGACCAGCGGCCACGATGTTTTTGGCTACATACCTGGCCATATAAGAAGCAGACCGGTCTACTTTGGTCGGGTCTTTTCCTGAAAAACAGCCCCCACCATGGGCCCCCATACCACCATAAGTGTCCACAATAATCTTGCGTCCGGTCAGACCGGTATCTCCCTGGGGACCACCTACCACAAACCTGCCGGTGGGATTAACATAGAATTTGGTGTTTTTGTCTAAGAGCTGGCCGGGGATGACATGCTTTATGACTTCCTCAATAACTCCTTCCTTTATAACCTTGGAAGTAACTTCAGGATGATGTTGAGTAGCAATAACGACCGCCTCTACCCGAACCGGCTTGCCCTGGATATACTCTACTGTTACCTGGGATTTTCCATCCGGTCTCAGGTAGTTAAGGATACCCTCCTTCCGCACATAAGCCAGCCGCCGGGTCAACTGGTGGGCAAAATGGATGGGGGTAGGCATAAACTCCTTAGTTTCATCCGTGGCATAACCAAACATCATCCCCTGGTCTCCGGCTCCACCCGGGTCAACACCCATGGCAATATCAGGAGATTGCTCATCAATCGAGGTAATAACAGCACAGGTTTCATAATCAAAACCATAATCTGCATGGGTATAGCCAATATCCTTGATTGTCTGACGGACAATTTTGGGAACATCAACATAACACTTGGTGGTGATCTCACCCGCGATAAAGGCCATGCCGGTAGTAACCAGGGTCTCACAGGCCACCCGCCCCATGGGGTCATCCTTCATAATTGTATCCAGGATGGCATCTGATATCTGATCGGATACCTTGTCCGGATGCCCTTCCGTCACTGATTCTGAAGTAAACATATAATCCTTTTTCCCTATCAACTTTCCTCCTCCTCTTTGATCATTGGCAACCCTTCCTAATTAATTTAGTATCCTCTTCAAATCTATTGGTATATCTGATTGTAGGTTGTAGGTTGTAGGTTG
>JASEGY010000713.1 GCA_030019105.1 bacterium
CTGGAACCGTGAACCCTGAACTTTGAACCCTTTAGCTCTGACCCTTAGATTTGAATTAGTGTGATTCTTAGCTTCTTTTCTCCATCAATTCCTTAAACCTCGCCTCACCCAAACACTCTTTAGCCGATTGACACCATTCGATGCAAGAAGGAACCTTTTCTTTGTAAATAATAGTTTTGCATTCAGAGCAGCGTCTCTTGAGCTCATCAGAGAACATCTCTACCATTCCGCCACATTGAGGGCATTTATATAAAGCAGCCGTTATTCGCCGCTCATCTTGCCCGGGACATTTACTAACCATTTTACACCCCCTTGCATCCCCCTATTTTCTTTCCCCCTTGATACCGATTGTAACATCTTCAAAGGGGATGTCCCTGCCACTCTGGGAGAGGGCTGTTTTTACCAGATGATATAAACCAAAACAGCAGGGGACTTCCATGTGGATGACCTTAATGCTCTTTAGATTCGACTGGCGGAATATCTCGGTAAGTTTTTGCTGGTAGAACTCCGGATCATCCAGTTTTGGACAGCCGATTACAACAGCCTTGCCTTTTAAAAAATCCTGGTGGAAATTGGTATATGCGAATGGAACGCAGTCAGCGGTAATAATCAGATCCGCTCCATCAAAGTAAGGGGCCTGCGGCGGAACCAAGGCCAACTTTACCGGCCACTGGGAAAGCATCGAAGTCGAACTTGCCACCGTGGAGCCACTTGCGGTATCTACCTCCCGTGATTAACAACATTACCTAAAGTCATGGATCACGCCACCTTTGCAGGATTTCAGTCAGATGCTTCTGCGGATTGCGTAGCATCGCTTGTCGGCGAGCCGATGGGGCTCGGATTTCTTCGAGTCAGGGCCAAAACTTTAGGCGTTTTTGTTAGTCACGCTACCTCCCAATGCATGGTCTTAGCTGAAGGACAGCCACATGGTTGGGTTTTGGATGTAGTTTCTTCTATCTCCTTCAAGTGAACCTTGACCGCTTCCTCATCAAACTCCTCAGCCTCCTGCTCCTCGATGGTAATGGCCCCTTGCGGATATTCGCCTAAACAGGCGCCTAATCCATCACAGTATCTCTCGCTAATAAGGCGGGCTTTACCATCGACAATCTGAATTGCCCCCTCGGCACAGGCCGGCACACACAGCCCGCAGCCATTGCACTTCTCTTCATCAATCCTGACTATCTGACGTTTCATCTTCTTCTGCTCTTTTTACTTGGCAAGCGTTCACGGGTTCAGGGTTCACGGTTCACGGTTGCGGAAAGCGGTGAAAGACACAACTATAATTTACCCTATTAATTTATCTTAGCGCGGCCTCTGGCCGCAACCAAACCAATTTTGGATTGCAGATTGC
>JASEGY010000714.1 GCA_030019105.1 bacterium
GTGGGTGATGGATTGACGGTGATTGCCACCTGGTCATCGTCAGTACAGCCATTGTTGTCGGTCACGGTCAGGGTGTAGGTGGTGGTTGTATCCGGACAGGCCGTGGGATTGGCGGTGGTGGTGTCACTAAGGCCGGTGGCCGGACTCCAGGCGTAGGTGTAAGGTGAACTCCCTCCTGCGGCCGAGCCATGTAAGGTAGTGTAGGCTCCAGTACAGATACGCTCATCAGGGCCGGCATCGGCAATGAGGGCGAAAACAGCAGTGGCGCTCAATATTTTATACGTATCCGTCTGTCCAGAAGTCTTTCCGTAATCGTAATAATACATCCGATAGGAATAGTCAGCTACCTCAACAATATCCGGATCCCCTATTACCTTTCCTTCATTATCTGTTTCTGCTTTGATGACAAGATCAGTTATAGTCCAATTAATGCCATTTGATGAGACCGCCCGGTAGAGATACATTGGTTCTGCACAGGGGTAACAGATAGGAGCAGCGAGATAAAGCCACATTTCACCATTAGGAGCGACAATCACTTCAGGATCCATACAGCCTTTGGGAAAACCGGTCAGTTCATGAATCGTCCAATTCAATCCATCGCTGGAACTGGCTCCCTTAATAGAATTGTCGCCAGCCCAGTCATAAACAAAGTACATCCAGTAATTACCCGAAGACGTGATTAACAACATTACCTAAAGTCATGGATCACGTCACCTTTGCAGGATTTCAGCCAGATGCTTCTGCGGATTGCGTAGCATCGCTCGTCGGCGAGCCGATGGGGCTCGGATTTCTTCGAGTCAGGGCCAAAACTTTAGGCGTTTTTGTTAGTCACGCCCGAGGCGATTCATCACAAATGTGGGCATCGTTGCACATCCCTGCTTGAGAGGGCAGAGATCGGTTTACACTTTTAGAGCACAGGGCAGTTTTATCCCTACCACAAGCAACCGGTAGCACCTCGGAGAAAACCCCGAGGTTAGAAGAGCAGAACGGTAGAGTTGGCAGGATGATATCTATTGGAGCGGTGGGTAGCCCAACAAGGTTCGCCAATCCTTCTCACCCAGGTCAACACCCAAGATTTCGAAAGGACTGTGGCCCTTGCGTTTTCCTTCTTTGAAAACTCGCATGTTGTACCAGAGGACAAAGAGAGCCACAAAGTTGTAGAGCGACTCGACATTCTCAAAGTGCTTCTTGCGGTTGACTAAAGGCTTGAGGATGCTATTGATGTTCTCCACTGCTGAACTGGCGCGTTGGGTAGATTCTAAAAGGGTGTCTACTTTATCAGCCCATTGTTCCAGGAAAGCGTCACCTTCGACCCAGATGGCGCACTCGACTTCAGCACGTTCCAAAGACG
>JASEGY010000715.1 GCA_030019105.1 bacterium
AATTAGGCGTCCGTGCTTATGAATATATCTATGATCGGGTCAGCAAAAATTATCACTTACCTTCCTTATCATCACTAATTTATGCGACAACATTTCCAGCAATAGAGTGTTTCGATAGGAGCTAAACATAGAGGTAAGTGATTAACCAGTATTTGCAACCTTGAGAGTGACTTTAAAGGGATAGGTGTGCCTTCATCCTGAAACATCTATCAATTGAGTCACCCTTAGATTTGAAGAGGATACGCGAAAATGTCAAGTCTTTTTGGTCTGGCAAACTTAACAACAAGCGTAGCTCTATTAAAAATCAAGCTGATAGCTTGTGGATAACTTTTTAAATCTGGGTGTAAAAAAACACTTGACATACCTTAGGATATCTACTCAGCCACGAATGAACACGAATATACACGAATAAAAACTAACACCTAAATTTAGCCGATGAGGCGAATAGAACACGGATTGTACGGATGAGACGGATAGACACGGATAATAAAAATCAGTGAAAATCCGTTGAATCCGTGTCATCCGTGTGCTATAAAAATTCGTGATAATTCGTGTTCATTCGTGGTTAATAAGGAGGCTGTGTAGTTACCTTGAAACTTTAAACTCGAAACCCGAAACTCCGAAACTTACGTTTTCCACCCGTATTTGCCCACCAGCGGAACAAAGACACAACCACCGGCTTCATTTTGGATAACCTCGCCCTCCCTTTTTTCAATGACAAGCAAGGTCTGGGCGAACCTATCACCCACCGGGATAACCAATATCCCCCCCTCATTCAACTGATTAACAAGGGGCGATGGAACTTCGGGTGACCCCGCCGCCACGATGATTCGATCGTAAGGGCCGAACTCCGGCAAGCCGCAGGTTCCATCGCGAATCGTGATTAGAATGTTCTTGTATCCCAGTTGATTTAATCTCTCTTGAGCTATTTGCGCCAGTCGGGGTAGTCTTTCCAAGCTATAAACCTTTTCAACCATTTCAGCCAGCAGGGCCGTCTGATAGCCGGAACCGGTTCCGATCTCCAGCAGCTTTTCGGTGCCAGTGAGATTAAGGTAATGGATCATAGTAGCTATCATAAAAGGTTGGGAGATGGTTTGACTTTCACCAATAGGCAGGGGATAATCATCATAAGCCTTACCTTTAAGGGCCGGAGCAACAAACTGATGCCGGGGAACCTTCCTCAGCGCCGCGATCAAAGATTCATCCCTGATCCCCCGACGGATGATCTGCTCCTCAACCATTAAGTCTCTTTCTCGGCGGTAATCTCTAAAGTCCATATATCTACACCTTTTCGTATCCTCTTCAAAAGTTATGGTAGAACCCGTTCAGGTTGTCAGGT
>JASEGY010000716.1 GCA_030019105.1 bacterium
CCTCTGAACCTGACAACCTGAACGGGTTCTACCATGACTTTTGAAGAGGATACATAGCGCGGCCAGAGGCCGCGCTAAGATTATGTCAATAAGATTTAAACTTATCAAAAAATCCAGCCAGGGTGAAGCCAGGGCAGGACAGATAATTACTTCCAGGGGGATGATCAAGACCCCTGTCTTTATGCCTGTCGGTACACAGGCTACAGTCAAAAGCGCCAGCCCGGAGGAACTCGTCTCCATTGGAGCGGAGATTATCCTGTCTAATACCTATCATCTCTTTCTTCGCCCCGGTCAGGAGATCATTAGCCTCTGCGGCGGGCTGCATTCTTTTATGCACTGGGATAGACCTATCCTGACCGATAGCGGCGGATATCAGATATTCAGCCTGGGCCGGCTCCGGAAGGTGACCGATGAAGGGGCTAAATTTCAGTCCCATATCAATGGCTCCTACCATCTGCTTACCCCGGAACAGGTAGTTGAATTTCAACAATTGGTATTGGGATCAGATATCATCATGCCCTTAGATGAATGTGCCCCTTATCCCTGTACCTATGATCACGCCAGAGAGGCGGTGGAACGGACAAGCCTCTGGGCGAAGAGATCAAAAGAAACCCATCTCCATTGCGGAATGCGGAATGCGGAATGCGGAATTAAAGACCTCCCACAACTCGGAACCCGACGACCCGCAAGCGGGTGCCCCGAACCCGAAACTTCTTCTTTATTTGGGATAGTGCAGGGAAATGTTTATCAAGAACTCCGGCAGTGCAGTCTTGAGGATTTGCTGGCACTCGATTTTTCCGGTTATGCCTTAGGCGGCTTAAGTGTGGGGGAACCCAAGAGTCTGCTTTATGAAGTAGTCGGCTATACTGCCCCGCTCCTTCCAGCAGAAAAACCCAGATATTTAATGGGGGTCGGACCGCCCGAAGACCTTTTAACAGCTATTGAGTTGGGGATAGATATGTTTGACTGTGTTATACCTACCAGACATGCCAGAACCGGTAGTGTCTTCACCTCTCAGGGGCTAGTCGTCATCAGAAACGCCGAATATGCCAGGGATTCCTCACCCTTAGATCCCAACTGTGACTGTTATACCTGTCGGCATTATTCCAGGGCCTACATCAGGCATCTTATTAATTGCGGTGAAATCCTGGGGATTAGGCTCAATACCCTGCATAATATCCATTTCATGGTGAACCTGATGAGACAGGCCAGAGAGGCTATCATTGAAGATCGATTCCTGGAATTTAAGAAGGGCTTTCTGGGACAATATTTAGGATAAGGGGTAACCGTTCACGGAACGCTGAAATTAGAAATTGGAAATTGGAAATTGAGCCTTC
>JASEGY010000717.1 GCA_030019105.1 bacterium
CTTTCACATCCACATAACTGTCTTTCATTCCTTTGAGTAAGGGGATTTGATACGGGTCAACGATGCTTAAATCGATAATGGTCTCGTTTTCAAAGTCGATAATAGCATTGAGAAAATCTATTAATATTCCTTTGGATTGCTCACTTCCAAAGACTTTTTTAAACGCAAAATCAGTTTTGACATCTAAAAATTGCATAGTTCTCCTTTTTATAGCTCTTAAGCCTTCCGTAAAATTCATAACCTACTTACTTTTTAGTAGATTACGAATATATTTTTCTTGACTTTTCCTCCAGGTGTAATATAATGTAACCGGCTACCAGTTCAATAATTACACCCAAAATAGGAGGAAAAGTCATGCAAAATTTTTAATACTCTCTTTTATACAATCTACAGGCAATAATTCGACCATCTAACTTTCATAAAAAATACTACCTGCTTTTTAAGAGCCTCGACCTTTCAGACTTCCCGGATAAAAATTAGGGAATATAGAAGACGCTTTACGTAGATGCAGGTATAACGGTCATCTGTAAATTAATTATTTCTTTGGCCGTCCTCTTCTCCTTCCTTTTCTTGCAAGATAAGTCATGCAATATTCGGCCTTGTCCATCGTTTGGGCCACTCACAAACTTACTACCTCGCTCCCACGCTCTGCGTGGGAGCGTAACCACTGCCACCGAGCGGCTGTGAAGCGTTCCTACGCAGAGCATAGGAACGAGAGTATTCCCCAACTGGCCGAAACGATGGACAATGCCCAATATTCGTATAACACGGTTTCTGATTATTGTCAACTGTTTTTTTGTAATTTAGTTGTAACTACTCAGGGAGATAGGCTGAAGGCTTTTAGGGAACTGCCTAACCCAATCTCTTCAATCTTGCCTGTGGTCAGGCCGGTAGCCTTTGATATCTTTTCGACATCAAGGCCCAGGCTTAGAAGGCTCTTTGCTATTTCTATTGCCTTCTCCTCTCTGCCTTGCTTTAGACCTTGCTTTAAAGCAAACTCAATGGAATTCTTCTGGAGATAAATGAACTCATGTCTCTTGAATTGCGCCTCAAGCTCTGCCTCAGTCATACCGGCGGTATTGGCTATCTCAAAGGCCTTCTTTATTTCGACCTCTTCTGTTAATGCCTTAGGGGTGTATTCAAGGGAGCCGGCATTCTTGATGAAGTAGATCCATTTGTCTGTGATTGAGGTAAGCTCCTCTTCATTCTTGGTAAATTTTGGAAGTTCGATGAAGATCAACTCTATCTCATCGCTATATTTTATCAGGGCTTCCTTCTCTATCATCACCTTTGAACGCTCTTTGATAATTGCATAATTGGAAATTGGGGCCTTGTTC
>JASEGY010000718.1 GCA_030019105.1 bacterium
CCTAAACTCCAATCTTCAACCAACCCCAAAATCTTTTTCTTAAGCACTATAGTTTGACTCGCCCCCGAATGATTTCCAGTCATAGTCTTCATCCAGACGGCTGAATTCCGGGCCAACAGGACAACGATACTTACGCATGCCACAATAAGGGTTTGGAATTGGCGGATCTGCGTCACGAAAAACCAACTGTGCTATCCGTATTCCAGGCATCAATGTCAACGGAACTGTTCCCACATTTGACAGCTCAAGTGTTGCAACGCCTTTAAAGCCGGGCTCAATGGAATTCGCTGTGGCAATCTGCAACCCCAGCCGTGCCCAAGAAGAACGTCCTTCGACTTGACATTCCAAGTTGTTCGGCATCGAAATGTACTCAAAAGTGCAGCCGAGAATCAACACGCCAGGATGCAGAACAAAGCGTTCGCCAAACCGCATCACTTGGCGTTCCTGAATTTTTCTCGGATCTCGATCACTCTTGCCAAAGGGATCAAAAATTCCAAACCTGTGGGCACGAAAGACAATAAACTGATTTCCTAACCGAACGTCGATCGAGGCATCTCCGATCTGCTTGGGAGACAAAATCGGGGTGACAACAAGACAGTTACTCTGTCTATCTATACTCAGCACGGTCATAAATAGTGATTTTGAATAGGTTGTAAGTTGTAGGTTGTAGGTTGTAGAAGTAACTTACAACCTACAACTTACAACCAAATTACCCTGAGTTATTGAGAAGATACAAAATCGCAGATTATGCCCGCGTTGAGTATAAATACTCTTTCAGACGGTCTTTTGTTAGGGTACTCATTCCTCATCCTTCCTCAAACGTTGTTCCCAACCTGCGTGGACATAACTGCTCTCGCAAGCCTTGAGTACAAGACGGTACAGCACATCAAAGTCGTCTTTCGTGCCCCAAGAGGGCTCCTTCCCTGAGAGCTTATTCATCTTGAAAACCCAAGCTGCCGATATGATGTCCTGCAAAGAGGCAGGACTGTCAGACATATTCTGGGTCTCGTTCGGAGGAACGCCAGATTCAAGTCGGCGAACCAACCCTTCAATAATCTTCGGTCTCTCCCTTTGCAACGATAATGTGGCCAACCTCGTGGCCCCAATTTGCGTGAAGCAAGCAGTTATTCCTTTCTGTTCTGGGAAAAGAGATGCAGTAGATCGTCTCATTATCTGCAAGCGAGGCCTTCTTTCTGAAATCATTGAATGTAAACCACGGCCAATACCTGAGCATTCTACGATAGGATTCCCAGAATTCGCCAATCAGGGAATAGTTATTTGGTATCCTCTTCAAAAGTCATGGTAGAACCCGTTCAGGTTGTCAGGTTCAGAG
>JASEGY010000719.1 GCA_030019105.1 bacterium
TTATCGGCACTTAGAAAATCGAGATTTTTCCCAAAGGGGTGTCGAAATCCACGCTGAAATTCTCCAATATTTCAAATAGCTTCTTATCCATAGGGGCCTCCTTAATCTTAATTCCCTCCCTATGGATTCTTTTCGGCATATTTCAACAACTATTTGAGAACTTTTAACTGTCGAGAATATTAGTAACACAGTTTCTAACTATTGCTAACTGTTTTTCTGGAATTTATTTACAGTTACCTGCTATGACAGCGGCTACGTAAACCGTCTTCTAAAAATCGGTCTTCTAAAAATCGCTAAAAATCATTCTAAAAATCTGGTCAGTAGCAAGTTCTCCATAAGTGCTTGATTTTTCGACACTTAAGTTTTTCGCAGTTCAGACGCAATCGCGTAGAGAAAAGGCTTTAGTTTCAACAACTTACAGAGTATTCATTCTGGGAAAAGCTGAGAACTTACTGCTGTCCAGCTAAAAATCATGCCCCTACTTAGAGGCCACGTAAGGTTCGCGCAGCTTAACCGGTTCGACTTTTTGGCGCAGCCTTAGATTCAGCATCTCGACAAAAACGGAAAAGCCCATGGCAAAGTAAATGTAACCTTTGGGAATGTGCTGGTTCAGCCCCTCGACCACCAGCGAAAAGCCAATCAGCAACAGAAAGCTCATAGCCAGCATTTTCACCGTCGGATGGTGGTCCACAAAGCTACTGATGGGGCCAGAGGCCCATAACATAATCAGCACGGCAATCACTACCGCCGCAACCATGACGGCCAATTCATTCACCATACCCACCGCCGTAATCACCGAATCCAGGGAAAAAACAATATCCAACAGACTGATCTGGATGATGACACTGGCAAAGGAAGCCTTGACGCTGGCCGAGGCATGGCCTGCTTCGCCCTCGAGTCTTTCGTGAATTTCATAGGTGCTCTTACCGAGCAGGAAGAGACCCCCGCTGAGCAAAATCAAATCCCGCCCCGAAATGTGCCAACTAAAAACGGTAACAAGTGGCTCGGTCAAACGGGCAATCCAGACCAACGAAAACAGAAGGGCAATACGCGTGAGCATGGCCAGTAACAACCCCACCTGTCTGGCCATGGCTTGCCGATTTTGAGGCAGCTTGCCCGCCAGAATTGAAATAAAGATGATGTTGTCAATGCCCAGGACGATTTCCAGGCTCGTCAGAGAAACCAGCGCAATCCAGATTTCCGGGTTAGTGATCCAGTCCATTTTTTTTATTCCCTTTCTCTGTCTAATGAGTTTTGATAATCGCAGAGATTTCCAACGTAGCCCTATAGAGCCCTAAAATGGCCTTTTGATTTCCGGA
>JASEGY010000071.1 GCA_030019105.1 bacterium
ATTGCAGATTGCAGATTGCAGATTGCGGATTGCAGATTGCGGATTGCAGATTGCGGATTGCGGATTGCGGATTGCGGATTGCGGATTGCAGATTGCGGATTGCGGATTGCGGATTGCGGATTGCGGATTGCAGATTGCGAATTGCGGATTGCGGATTGCGGATTGCAGATTGTGGATTGCGGATTGCGGATTGTGGATTGCAGATTGTGGATTGCAGATTGGCGCTCGGAATTGAATCATAAATCGGCCTTGATCATCGTTTGGGCCAGTCGGGATAGAGTCCACTGTCCACACAGTCCATACAGTCCACACAGTCCATACAGTCCATACAGTCCACACAGTCCATACAGTCCATACAGTCCACAGAGTCCACAGAGTCCACAGTCCACAGAAGGTGGCTCGCAGGCTATTAACCATCGACCGTGTTAGAGTGGCCGAAACGATGACCATCGCCCATAAATCCGAAATCCGCAATCCGCAATCCGCAATCCGCAATCCGAAATCCGCAATCCGCAATCCGAAATGGAGTAAGATGTTATATCCCACGCTAAAAAAGATGGGCTATCATTCCTTTATATTTATGTTGGGCGGATTAGCCAGCAAATTAGTTGGTTTCCTGCTCATCCCTGTCTATACCAGGTATCTTACCCCGGCTGACTACGGGATTCTGGAACTACTTTTTGTTACTTTAGAAGTAGTGACCATTTTTGCTGTGCTTGGGGTGGACAGCGGTCTATTTAAGGCCCTCTCTTTTGATGCCGGCAATGATGAAGAGAAGAAAGAGGCCGTCAGTTCAGCCTATTATTTTATTTTAGTCGCTTCGGCTTTAATCTTTGGCAGCCTAATCCTGTTTGCTCGACCGATTTCTTCTCTTTTGCTAAAAGACACAGGCGATTACTCCGAACTTCTAATGTTCCTTTTTATCGCCGGATTTTTAAAGGCTAATTCTATTATCCCCTTTAAGATCCTCCGGGCTAATTTAGAGTCAATAAAATATACCCTGATCAGCTTACTTGGGTTTCTTATTTCGGTGAGTCTAAACATCTATTTTATCGTTGGCCTGGGTAAAGGACTGGCTGGAATTGTTTACTCCGACGTAATCAGCGCTCTGGTGGTCTTGCTGGTAAATACGATTCTGGTCAGACCCTGGATAGTCTTTCGTTTCTGTTGGGATAATCTGGCTAAGATGCTCTGTTTTGGTTTACCTCTGATACCGGCTGTGCTGGCGCTTCAAGTAATCAATATCTCTGACCGGTATTTTTTGGAACATTTATCTACCACCCATCAACTGGGTTTATATTCTCTGGGTAATAAGTTTTCATCTATCCTTAACTTTATCTTTTTAACCCCTTTTATGACGGCCTGGCCGGCTATTTACTTTCCCCTGGCCAAATCGGAAAACGCCAGAGAGGAATTGGGGCAATTGTTCACCTATTTCTGGGGACTTGGAATATGGTTGGTCCTGTCACTATCTTTCTTACTTAAACCAGGTATTCTTATTATGGTTGCTCCCGAGTTTCATTCAGCCTATAGTGTTGTGGTTCTCTTGCTTCTTTCTATACTATTCTGTGGAGTAGCTCAGTGTTTCGGAATAGGGATGCCTATTACCGGTCAGACCAAATATACACCCACACCCATTATACTTGCCGGAGGGATTAATCTGGGCCTGAATTTTCTCTTGATCCCTTCTTACGGGATGATGGGGGCTGCCTGGGCCACATTATTTTCATATCTGGCCATGTCCGGTTTTTCCTGGATAATCAGCCAGCGAATATATCCTATTGTTTACGAATACGGAAGGATATTAAAGATTGGCGGGGCAGGTTGTTTCCTCTATGGTATCTGGTATTTGATTCAAGGAGAGGCTTCGACTATCGAACTGATAGTTAGTGGGATCCTTTTGCCATTAACCTTTCCGTTTCTCCTTTACTTGATGAGGGTGTATCACGATAAGGAGATAAATATAATAAAGGAAAAGCTTGGCCAAATTAAGCGATTACGGATTGTGGATTGAGGATTGCGGATTTGCTCTTAAGCGATTGTTACGTCCTTTGCCTCCCTTTCGTCCCTTACGTCCTTCGCCTCAACCGAAATCCGAAATTAAGAGGAGGGATTCCTATGAAAGTTAGCTTAATTTCCTGTTGGTTTAATAGTGTCTATGCAGTTTATGCCGACCACCTGCAGCAGGCCCTGTCCAGACTTGGCTGTCAGGCTAAAATTATTACTACCAACTGTGAGTGTGGCTCAGCCATCAAGAAAGAGGCAAACGCCCTCTACAATCAGAAATGCGACTTTTTTTTCCTGCCTACTTTAACCTTATATCCTTCTGCCAAAAAGTGGAAGAATTCTTTGAGATTAAGTGGCAAGCGGGGGCTGTATTTCTGTCAGGCCTTAAGATTTCTGGCTAAGTCAAAAGGAATGGATATCATTCATATTCAACAGACGATGCACTCTTTTGGGTCAATGGCCGTTTTTAGCCTCTTGAAGTTAGCCCGGCCAGGGAGAGTTGTCATTACTGTTCAGGAGCTTGACGCCTTTCAATTTGAATTTCCTGAGGCTAACCGGATTTATAATCGGGCCAGGGTAATCATGGTTAATTTTGAAGAGATGAAACAACGGCTGATAGATATGGGAGTTAAGGCCGAAAAGATAAAGGTTATACCTTATGGAATCCAGCCTCCCCGCCTCAATGGGGCTGTGCGGGATGGGGCGATCTTCTATGGAGGACACCACCTCCTGAGCGGTAAAGGCACGGAGGACCTTTTCGCGGCCTTGAAGATACTCAAGGAGCAAGGAAAGAGGTTGACGGTTAAGATCCACGGGCAATACGCTATGGATGACCAGGAAGCAGGGGTAGAGTTGGCCAGGAAATATCAGGTAGATGACTGTATCTTGTGGTTAGATAGGAAGGTCAATATAGAACGGCTTAATTCAGAATATCAAAGAAGCTTATTCTGTGTGCTGCCTTTTCATAAAGGCACGGCTTGTTTTCCGGCGGTAATGGCTATGGCCAATGCTACGCCGGTGATTGGCACCAGGGTGGCCGGATTGCCTGATTACATCGAAGGGGCTGGGATATTTGTTGATACGGCTTCCCCGGTTCAATTAGCCAGGGCAATGGCTAATTTGATGGAAGATGAATCCCTGCGAACCCGATTAGGACAAAAATCGAGAGAGCGCGCGGTCCGGCAATTTAACTGGGATGAGGTAGGTAAAGAAGTGTTGAAGGCCTACGAGGTTAATGGATGAGGTTGTTCAGATTCAGAACAGGGTTAAAAGATAAGGTAGTCATTGTTACCGGTGGCGGCCGGGGGATAGGGGAGGCAGTTGCCCTGCTGTTTGCAGGGCATAAGGCAAAAGTGGTTATTGTCTCCAGGACGGAAAAAGAGATACTGCAGGTGGCTAAGCAGATTGAAAAGAGAGGAGAACAAGCCCTTCCTATTAAAGCCGATGTCGCCGTCCCTGCTCAGGTGAACCAAATAGCCGAAAAGACGCTGGAGCATTTTGGACGGATTGATATCCTGATCAACAACGCCGGAATTGGGCTCTACAAATCAGTAATAGAAACAAGTCCGGAAGAATGGGATAAGGTAATGGCTGTTAACGTAAGGGGAACTTTTTTATGCAGTAAGGCTGTGCTGCCTGTTATGTTAAACCAGGGGGCAGGGACAATTATCAATATATCTTCGGGGGCAGGAAAGACCGGTTATCCTAATTTAGCGGCCTATTGCGCCTCGAAATTTGGTGTGCTTGGATTTACAGAATCACTGGCTAAAGAAGTGGCTTCTCGAGGCATTAAAGTCTTTGCTGTCTGTCCTGGCGCCACTAAGACAAGGATGTATC
This sequence comes from bacterium, assembly GCA_030019105.1. GTDB lineage: Bacteria > UBA9089 > JASEGY01 > JASEGY01 > JASEGY01 > JASEGY01. The sequence goes on from JASEGY010000071.1 coordinate 3,844, forward strand.
AGGATATGTTTGGCGCTGCGGCCAATACCCTCCCGCCGGAAAAAATCGCCCAAAAGATCATTGAGGTCGCCAGTGAAAAGATACGGGTGTCCCCTGGAGGAGTGGTTGAGGTTTATCGATAAAAAAATAGCTGCACTCTTCAAAGTGCAGCTATAAATAGCAACCATCGGTTGCACGATCACTGGTTGACACCCAAGTATATTATACAAGTAAAAAAGGACTTTGTCAAGCAAAATTTTGCTTCGTCTAATGGTGGGTGGTAAAACAAAAAGAGCGGAGGGTGTGGGAGTCGAACCCAAGGTCTTGCAACCTTATCCTGGGTGTCAACCAGGATCGTGCACCGACACGATGCCACCCTCCATACGATCCCTTTCACCCGTTTCTATTATAGCTTAGCGCGGCCTCTGGCCGCAACCAAACCAATTTTGGATCGCAGATTGCGGATTANNNNTATAGCTTAGCGCGGCCTCTGGCCGCAACCAAACCAATTTTGGATCGCAGATTGCGGATTATGGAACGCTGAAATTGGAAATTGGAAATTGGAAATTAGGAAAAGCGTGAAAGCCTAATTTCTAATTTCCAATTTCAATCCGCAATCGTAACATTCTCGCGGACAACGCAAATGTTGCGGGGTAATAGTATAGGGCGCTAAAAATGTCAAGCATTGACTTGGAAACGATCGGGGATCGTTCATTGCAGTTTTTGTAACAGCGGCATCTTCCCGCAATATTGTCGCTTTTCGGCATCGTTTCAAATCGCCCAAAGAGCAGCTTTACACTTTTGAAGCGGAGTGCATGGCCAAGTTTAAATTAGGCTGCGCAACTTCCCTGGAGTTAATCCTTTAGGATTTTATTTCTGAAAGGCTAAAGCCTAAACTCCCAAAAAGTGTAAACCGATCTCCAACGATTTCCAGGCTGAATGAAACGATGCCCGCTTTTCCAAACTCGAAACTTGAAACCAGAAACTCGAAACCCGAAACTTGAAACTTTTATAACTATGCCAAAAGTCAGCGTAATTATTCCAACCTACAACTACGCCTCTTTTATTGCTGAGGCCGTAGAAAGTGTCCTTGACCAGACCTTTAAAGACCTGGAAATTATCGTGGTCGATGATGGATCTACTGATACCACCCGGGATATTCTGAAAAGGTTTGAAGGAAAGATAACTTACCTCTACCAGGAAAACCAGGGCGCGCCGGCAGCCAGGAACAAGGGCATTAAGGCCGCGCAGGGAAAGTATATCGGCCTCCTGGATGCCGATGACTTCTGGATGCCTGAAAAACTTGAGATTCAGGTCCCTATCCTGGATCAAGAGCCGGAGGTGGGATTGGTTTATGCTAATGTTTATAATATTAATCTTCTGCAAGGGAATCAGTTTCTGGGCAGGGTCAGTAAAAAGGGCCTGCGGGGAGAACCTTTCCACGAACTCCTTAAAGGCAATTTTATTCCGAGTCCAAGCGTTCTTGTCCGTCGAGCTTGTTTTGAAAAGGTTGGCCTTTTTGATGAGAACCTGGGCAGGTTGGCTGCCCAGGATTGGGATATGTGGCTCAGGATTGCCAGGGTTTATAAAGTAGCTTATGTGGACCGGCCATTGGCTAACTACCGGTTCCACGACAGGAATATGACCACTGATTTAGAACGAATTAAAGCGGGGCAGGTATATGTTCTGGATAAAATCTTCTCAGATTCGTCGAGGAAAGATCTACCGCCTAAGTCTGCTCTATATTACAGTTATATTTATTATCACGTTGGAGAAGTTTATTATAGCCTGGGGGAACAAAATAAGGCCCGAGAGAATCTAATGAAATCTATTCGATTCTTTCCCTATCGCTGGAAGGCCTATTTGACGCTGATGAAGAGCCTGCTTGGCAACAGGGTTACGGCTTACTTACGAAGATGAGCCGTCAGGCTTTAGTTCCAGATCAGTCACCAGCGAGAGGTCGATGATATCAGAGGAACTATCAGGTTGATAGACAGCAATGGTCCGCCCGCTCGGCGCAAAGGCCATAAATTCAGGCTGTTCCACCGGTATGGCCCGGCCGTCTGCCAGGTGAAGAATGAACGGTTTAAATGGCCGCGCCTGGTAACGAGTCCGAATTTCTTGAACAGTCAATGGCTGCCTCCTTAAAAAGAAAGAGTCAAGGGTGAAAAAGCGTGAAAGAGAGAAGAATTGCGGGTACTTATGATCCCTGATTTCCAGAAGATGAGCCGTCCGGCTTTATTTCTATACCAGTCACCAACGGGAGGTCAATGATATTGAAGGAATCGTCGGGTTGATAGACAAAAATGGTCCGTCCACTTGGCGCAGGCAGCATAAACTCAGGATGTTCTACAGGTATGGCCCGGCCGTCTGCCAGGTGAAGGATGAACGGTTTAAATGGCCGCGCCTGGTAACAAGTTCGAACTTCTGTAACAGTCATGGTTGCCTCCTTAAAAGGGAAAAGGATTTTTTCGGGTGCTATGACCTCTAATTGTCAGGAGATGAGCCGTAAAGTAAAGAAGAGAGAATGTCCACCCACTATCCTCCCTCTACGGCTGATACTTAGAGCCTATCCCAAAACCTATTTGGGGGGTAGCCGCAACCTTTAGGTTGCGCAGGCTAAAGCCTGCGACTACCAGTTTTGGGATAGATTCTAAGGCACCACACCGTCCTTCGTGACCGTTATCCGTGTCTGTTTTCCCCTTTCTTTCCTTTTTAGCCCTCCAGAGTCCTTATCCATCTCTTAAAGAAAACATCAGCCATTACATAAACGCCATCCTCTTTTTCAATCAAATCCTTTTCCATCAAAGACTTTAATGTCTTCTGAAGGCTGGAAGCAGCTCCCAGATTATACTTTTGTAAGAATTTACTTGAAAAGACCTCAGCTTTTTCTTCTTGAGATAAGGCACTCATAATCTGTCGTTGTTTTTGGGAGAGGGTATCCCAGAGAGTGATATAAGACCCTGATTCCCTCTTGAGTAGTTTCTGCAAGGCAGTATCAAGCTCTTCTCTCCCTATTTCAGCTTTCTCTTCACCTTCCTCCCAGAGAATATGCGAAAGGAACTGGACATAATAAGGATGTGCCTCACAGAGGTCAACAATTTCGCTCACCATCTCCCTGGTGATCTCTATCTCACCCTCTCTAAATTTTGAGCTGACAAAGTCTGCCAAAACCTCCTTTTCTATCTTTCCCAGAGGAAAGTGCTTCCCGCTCTTATAAAAAGGCCGATTAGGATTGGAGAAGAGGTCAAAGATAATATGTTTCTTACTCCCCATAAAGACATAACTTATCTCTCGATGAGTTTGAAATATAGAGCGCATCTTGCGTTCTATCTCATCATCCTCATAATTGGCTATCTCCTGAAATTCGTCAAAGACAACCAGACCTTGCTGGCCTTTCTTTTCTGCCTGCTTTCTGACTGCTGCCAGAAGGTCATCAAGGAGAGGTAAGGTGTCCGCTGTTTTGTCATAACTAAACTCAAAATCAGGGCCTTCATCACCCTTTAAGACCACTTTAGGGACAAGCCTGGGCAAGAGTCCTCTTAGTGTCTCATAAACTGTCTCTGTCTTGCCTTTAATACTTTTAGCTAAAGCCCTGGCATATACCTCTACAAACTTCTGCTTGGTGATAGCCGGATACAGGTCAATATAAACCGTCAGAATATCCATCTGACCAGCCATCTCTAAAACCCTTTTTATTAAAGATGTCTTGCCATATCGTCGGGGAGAAAAGATGATTATATTCTCGCCCTGCTGAATATCCCGAATCAATTCCTGTATTTCTTTTTCTCTATTACAAAAGGCGCTTCCACTAACTTCTCCCCCATATACAAAGGGATTCTTCATCTATCCCTCCAGTTTAGCTATGGTTTCTTCAATTCGATCCAGCCCCGGCCTTGATCATCGTTTCGGCCAATAGTGCTTGACCAAATAGTTGCAGAGCTTGCTCTGCCGTCCTGTCGAGCAAACTCGACCACTACAAATGGCCGAAACGATGATCAATGCCCCAGCCCCCCTTAATCCGCAATCCGCAATCCGAAATCCGCAATCAGTAGGCCCCTTCTTGCTTCAAGACCACCCGCATAGTTTCTAACATTACTCTCACGTCAAGTCCCAGGGATTGATGTTTGATGTAGTACATATCAAGGCGCAGCTTTTCAGGGATGTCCCGGTCAGCTCGCCCATTTATCTGAGCCAGGCCGGTTATCCCCGGCTGGACTTGAATGACCCTTTTCTGCCACTTGCTGTATTTTTTGACAATAGATGGAATTTCAGGCCGGGGGCCAACCAGGCTCATGTTACCCTTTAGGACATTGAAAAGTTGTGGTAATTCGTCCAGACTGGTCTTGCGCAGGAATCTCCCTACCCGGGTAATGCGAAAGTCATTCCTTTCCGTCAAAGGCGGTCCTATCTCAGGGGCATTCTCCACCATACTTCTGAATTTATAGATCACAAAAGGCTTGCCACTCCGACCAACCCTTTTTTGTCTAAAGAGAACAGTGCCCTTTGAGCCGAGCTTAACTATCAAGGTAATTATTAACATAGGCAAGGCCAGGATTATCAGGGCTGTCAGAGAAAAGACAATATCAAGCGTCCTTTTAAGTAGTTTTTGTTCCGGGCTGATTGGATCTCCAAAGAGGTCAATGATAGGGAGATCACCAATTTCTTCTGTGACCCCGGCGCTGGTTATAATTTCATATAAACTGGGCACAATGGCATATCTTATGCCCATCTCCTCACTTTTAAAAATAAAGTCAAGACTGCGCTTTTTTGAGGCTGAAGGAATAGCGATGATAACTTCATCCACTTCTTTCTGTTGAACCAGATCGCTCAGGGCATCTTCTCCCCCCAGGACTTCCACCCCACAGATAAGCTTACCCTTCTTTTGAGGGTCATCATCGATGAATCCAACCACAGTGTAGCCTTTTTCAGGATGTTTCTGTATCTGCCGGGTGATCCTCTTGCCGGCCCTGCCTGCTCCCACGACCAGAACCCGGGAACTGCTCCGGTAATATTGTTTAATGGTTTCAAACCAAAGCCGCCAGGCCAAAATGAAGATAAGTCCCATCCCACTTGAGAGGAGAAAGATAGAAGGAGAAAAGTAAGTTCGTTTTAAAGTAGCCACGGCAATAATCAGAAGCCAACTGACAATTACCGCCTTGCTGGTTCTAAAGAGAAGGTTAATCCCTGAAAAAAACCGGCCTTCATAGAGCTGGAAGAAAAGAAATAATCCCAGGGAGATGACCGTCAAATAGGGGGCTATTTCTAAATAGTTCCCCCAATCCCCACCGGTTAAGTTGTTGGCCAGGATGACCGACAGGTTGACTAATAGAGCATCAATAACTATGGCTAAAATTCGCAGTTTTTTCAATCATAACCTCCGGATTCTTTTCGTATCTTCTCAATATTTCGGGGAACACGCAGTCAGATAGAGATACTAATTCAAAGATTTGATAATACCATAATTTGTTCTTCTTGTCAAGAAAGATATTGACTTTCTCCTTCAGTTATGTTATATTCCTGAAGACATTTGATTTAAAGGAGTGGAGTAATTACTGCAGGTAATCTTACCGGATGCCTGAGTGAGGGAAAAATGAGCAGTTATATTTTAAGAAGGCTCTTGCATACTATCCCCCTCATGCTGGGGATCACTCTAGTCGCTTTTTTTATCGTCCAACTCGCCCCCGGAGATTATTTTACCAAGCTCTCTCTTAATCCTGAAATCAATCCGGAAACAATCTCTAAGCTGAAAGAAGAATTTGGCTTAGACAAGCCCTTGATTAATCAATATTTTATGTGGTTAGGACGGCTATTGCGAGCTGATCTGGGGCAATCGATCGCCTACCATCTCCCTGTAGCCACCTTAGTTAAGGAGAGACTCTGGAATACCCTTTATCTGTCTCTTGTTTCCATTATCCTGACCTGGCTTATTGCTATCCCGATTGGCATCCATTGTGCGACTCACCAGTATTCCTTTTCTGATAAAACTTTTTCAGTAATAGCCTTTGTGGGCATGTCGCTGCCTACTTTCTTTGTGGCCTTTTTGTTTATCTTTGCTGCGGCCTACATTGACTGGCTTCCTACAGGCGGCATGACTGATTACCAGCACGACAGCTATGCTTTCTGGGGGCGTATCTGGGATTATCTAAAACACCTCATTATTCCTGTTTCCGTACTGGTCGCCACTTCCATTGCCGGCCTGCTCAGGCTTATGCGGGCGAATATGCTTGAGGTGATGAGACTTCCTTATGTTACTGCCGCCAGGGCTAAGGGGCTTTCAGAGAGGGTGGTTATCTATCGGCATGCCTTAAGGAACGCCATTAATCCACTCATTACTATCTTTGGTTATCAGCTCTCCGGGCTTCTTTCCGGAGCGGCCTTAACGGAGATTATTACCAGATGGCCTGGCCTTGGTCGTCTGATGCTTGATGCTGTTTTGAAACAAGACCTCTTTTTAGTAATGGGCGGTCTGGTAATTAGCTCCCTCCTTTTGATTGCCGGTAACCTGGCAGCCGATATTCTTTTAGCTATGAGCGATCCAAGAATAAGATACAGGTAGGCTTATTTCCCTTGACAGTCTCCTTTCTACCTGTTATACTCTTGCCAATTATCAGGAAGGAAAAATAGTCTTGCCAAAAGTAAGTGTTGTTATCCCCAGCTATAATGCAGCCGGCTACCTGCCGGAAGCCATAGACTCTGTATTGGCTCAAACTTTTAAGGATTATGAAGTTATTGTTGTTGATGATGGGTCAACTGATAACACCAGAGAGGCGCTGGCCACCTATCAGGATAAAATTAGATATATCTGCCAGGAAAACGCCGGGCCTTCTCCAGCTAAAAACAAGGGTATCAGAGAGGCAAAGGGCAAGTTTGTGGCCTTTCTTGATGCCGATGATATCTGGTTGCCTGAAAAACTGGCCTTTCAAATGGAAATATTTGAAAAGAACCCGGAAATAGCCCTGGTCCATGCCAATGTTATTCGGTTTGGAGAAGATTGGACAGAATCAGATGAAGCCCAGTGGCAAGAAAGAATAGCCGAACCCAGGAGAAAATTTACCGGTTATATCTTTAAGCCCCTTTTGATGGATAATCTGATTTGCACCTCAGCGGCTGTGATCAAAAGGAGTTGTTTTGATGACAGGGATATAGGTTTCTTTGATAAGGATTTAGTTCGGTCAGAAGACCACGATCTGTGGTTAAGAATAGCCAGGAAGCACAAAATTGGTTATGTGGACCGCCTTCTGGTTAGACATCGAGAGCATAAAGCGAGCCTGAGCGTGAACGTCGACGCCTTTTTTGAAGCAAAATTCCTGGTATTTAACAGGCACGCCAAATATTTGGCGCCGGATGAAAGAGATAAAATAATTAAAGAGAAATGGCGGTGGCTTTACTTTACTCACGGGTATGAATATTTTGAAGCAGGAGATTTAAAAGGGGCCAGGAAGAGATTCTTAACGGCCATCAAAGAAGGCCCTTTCAATCCTAAAGCTGTCATCTATTATCTGGCCACTTTCTTTGGTTCCCCCCTGGTAACCATTATTAAAAAGATCCGTAACTCAGGTTGTCAGGTTCAAAGGTTCACGGTTCACGGTTAGTCGCCTACTCATGTTGTCAGGTTCAAAGGTTCAAAGGTTCACGGTTGGTCGCTTTCTAACCTTGAACCCTGAACCTTGAACCTTGAACCTTGAACCCTGGACCTTGAACCTTGAACCTTGAACCTTGAAGCTTGAACCTTGAACCTTGAACCTTGAACCTTGAAACCTGGACCGGCGCGATAGCTATAGTGTTTAAGAAAAAGATTTTGGGGTTGGCTATCCTTTGGAGTTCAGGCTT
>JASEGY010000720.1 GCA_030019105.1 bacterium
TCGCACAGAGTTGTAAATTAGCAAAACTCTAATTTTATTAAGCGAATGGTGAGTAGTCAGTAGTCAGTAGTCAGATTAAAAATAGGAAGTAAGAAATGGGAAATAGGAAGTAAATCAAGACACTTCCCATTTCCTAATTTCCTATTTCCCATTTTCGACTTGAGAGGGGACAAGAAAGATGCTTCAAATTATCATCCTGGTAGTGCTTATTTGGGGCGGTTGGACGCTCTATAATTATTGGCGCAACCGTCCTTCGTTTGCTTCGTCTGAATCCGAGTCAACCTCTTATTCATCCGGAGAATTAACGGTCAAGGACTTAGGTGTTGGTGGTGTCTTTACCATACGTGGTTTTAGCGAAGATTTTGAAGATGCCTCCTTTGTGATCTCCCGGAAAAATCGATATTCGGAGGAAGGCTATGAATGGTATGAACTCAAGGCCGAAGATGGCTCAAAGGTAATCTGGCTGGAATGGGAGGAAGATGATGAGCTGGAAGTGGCGGCCTACGATGGCCGGAATAAACTGGAAGGAAAAGAAGGACTGGAACGGCTTAATCTTACTCCCAAAAAACTCGAAATGATCGATGATGAAGAAGAGGGAGAATTCAGCTATGAAGGCATAAGATATGCCTATGAAGATTCGGGGGATGCCTTTTTCCAGCGAGATTGTCTAGGTAAAAAAGACAGGTTTTACTACTGGGATTTTGAAGGCGAAGACGAGGAGCATCTTATTGGAATAGAAAAGTGGGGGGCCAAGACCGCTGATTTTGAGGTTCACATAGGAAAGGTGGTTCATCCGCGGGATATCAATATCCTGAAGCCTACCGGGTAATCCAGCGCTGTATCGGACGGGCTACTGCCGGCGGCTAAACTTGATGATGATATCAACCAGGACCAAAATATGGGGGCAGCTATCATTGAAGCCACGATGGCTATCTGTGTCATACTGCTGGTAACTGTTTGCTTGTAAAAGCCTTTCATCCTACGAGCGGAGTTAGCGTCACTTCGACTATCAATGACGTAGAGGAGGAAGTCTGAGTGAGGATTGTGGGCTTCATCTGGCTTGAGGACATCATCGAAAAGCTGGCTCAAAAGCATAGTGTTCAGCAGCAAGAGGTCAGAGAGGTCTTTACTAATCTTCCGCAATTTCAGTTTATTGAAAAGGGACACCGTCCCGGCGAAAATGTCTATGCAGCACTTGGGCAAACAAACAGCGGGCGATATTTGACGGTATTCTTTGTCTACAAGAAAGATAGGCGGGCGTTGATTCTATAGCTCTTAAGATAAATATTTTGGGGTAGGTGAATTCAAGATAGAC
>JASEGY010000721.1 GCA_030019105.1 bacterium
TGGCCCCTTTCGGAATGGCTCACTCTACCTGCCGTTCAACGTAAGTAGGCCACCAGGGTAATTTTGGGACGATTCATAATCTACAATTTCACTGTGAAAACTTGTGGATTGAATATCGAATATCGAATAAAGAATTTCGAATTATGAAGTCTTGTTCCCCTTTTTCCTTCGACATTCATTATTCCTTGTTCGATATTCGATATTTTCCTCCGTCGCAAGCTTTCACAGTAAGGTGAACCATCCCGTAATTTTGCAATTTGCAATAAATCCTCTCTGTGTCTCCGTGGTGAATTTTAACCGCACAGGTCGCGAGGTTTCCCTGATGCAGATACCTATTGGTCAATATATCTTTAGGCCATCCCTTATCCACCATTTAAATCCGGTCCTCAAATTGGGGTATGTTATCGTCCTTCTGGCCGGCATTCTTCTCTCTCAAGATCTGCACCAACTCGGGCTGATCGGGCTCTTCCTTTTGGGCATAACAGGTTTAAGCAGGCTTACTCTAAGAATCGTTCTGGGGGGACTAAAGACTTTAAGGTGGCTGCTCTTATTCAGCTTTCTTATTCAACTGCTAATGAATGGTGAAGGAACGGCCGTTTTTTCTTTAGGCAGTCTTGTTATCACTTACCAGGCCCTGGAAAAGGCCATATTCTTCACTAGCCGCCTGGCCTTGCTGATCCTGACTGCCTCATTGCTGACCTTAACTACTTCACCCTTAGACCTGACTCATGCCCTTACCCGGGTTCTTTTCCCTTTAAAGATATTTAAGGTCCCGGTGGAAGAGATTGGGCTGATGATTGTCATTGCCTTGAGATTTTTCCCTATCCTTGCCCGGGAGACTGAAACCATTTTGCGGAATGCGGATTCCGGAATGCGGAATGCGGAATGCGCACCCACTTTGTGGGTACCCGGGATTTCAGATTTCAGATTGCGGATTGCGGAGAGGCTCAAGAAAGCTATCCCCCTTCTTGTTTCTGTAATAGCCGATGCCTTTCATAAAGCTGATGAACTGGCTGTTACCCTCGAATCGAGATCAGCCGCAGGGAAAATAAGCGAGGACCAACCTGAGCCTAAAGCACTCAAGGCAGCCGACTACGGGGCAATGGTCTTGTTACTTCTTGTGATAGTGGGGATATTGGTTTTGTAACCAGACGACAGAAGACAGAGGACCTAAGTCGGACCTCTGTCTTCTGACATAATAATAAGTACTATAGTGCTTAAGAAAAAGATTTTGGGGTTGGCTATCCATTGGAGTCTATGCTTTAGCCTTTCATAACTAATGAAATCCTAAAGGATTAACTCCAAAAGTTGAAC
>JASEGY010000722.1 GCA_030019105.1 bacterium
TACCTTGCCAACCTATTGTGTTTCAAAAGCTTCGGCTTAACTTAATGGCAGTGCCTGGTTCCCCTGGGCATACGGGTAAATCTGATGATCAACCGCGTTATCTTAATAGTCCTGGACAGTGTCGGCATTGGTGAACTGCCTGATGCTAAGCTCTATGGAGATAAGGGTAGTAATACCCTCGTTAATCTGGCCAAAGCGGTAGGTGGGCTTTCTCTCCCTAATTTAACTAAGTTGGGACTGGGGAATATTGCTTCTATTAAAGGGATAGCACCGCAGGTTGAGCCAGAGGCGGCCTGGGGAAAGATGGCCGAAAGGTCAGTTGGGAAAGACACGACTACGGGTCATTGGGAGATAGCCGGACTTATCCGTGAGGAGCCCTTCCCTCTCTATCCGGAGGGGTTCCCGGAGGAAGTAATCAGACTTTTCACCCGGGCCATTGGCCGGAATATCATGGGCAATAAGCCTGCTTCCGGGACTGAGATCATAAAAGAATTGGGGCCGGAGCACCTGAAGACAGGTTTCCCAATAGTTTACACCTCGGCTGACAGTGTCTTTCAAATAGCCGCTCACATAGATGTTGTCCCGATAGAGCTATTATATAAATTCTGTGAGACAGCCAGAAAGATACTGGCCGGCCGGCACGGGGTTGGTCGAGTGATTGCCCGGCCATTTGAAGGCAAGGAAGGGGAATTCAGGCGAATCAACGGCCTCCGAAAGGACTACTCCCTTTCTCCCCCTCGTCCGACTATTTTAAATGCCCTCAGCGAAAATGGTCTTACTGTAATTGGGATTGGAAAGATAAGCGACATCTTTGCCGGTTCAGGGATCAGTAGATCTTTTCATACCAATAATAATCAAGAGGGGATAGATAGAATCATTGAAGTTATCAAGGAATTCCACCAGCAGGGAGTAATATTTGCCAATCTTATCGACTTTGATATGGTCTACGGCCATCGAAATGACCCTGACGGTTATGCCCGGGCCTTAGAGGAGTTTGATAAACGACTGGGGGAAATAATAGAGGCCTTAGCCGGGGATGATGTCCTGATTTTAACGGCTGATCACGGCTGCGATCCGACTACAGAAAGCACGGATCATTCCAGGGAGTATGTCCCCCTTCTCATTTACGGCAAAAGGGTCAAGGGTAGTTATGAGCTTGGCACCAGAAAGACTTTTGCCGATATAGCCGCCACTATTTCCAACGTATTTAGCCTGGGATTTGTCACTGAAGGCCAGGGATTTGACGATGCCTTTATTATAATATTACCCCGCAACATTTGCGTTGTCCGCGAGAATGTTACGATTGC
>JASEGY010000723.1 GCA_030019105.1 bacterium
CTAAACTCCAATCCTCAACCAACCCCAAAATCTTTTTCTTACACACTATAGTTGCTTTTTTCTAAATCAAAGTACTAACGGGTGAGCACCGAGTATAGCAGACTTCATTTTAATCACCGCAAAGCGGTGAAGGTATAAAGCCTGGGGTTTCAACCCCAGGACGATATCCATAATGGGCCTTGTTCATCGCTTCGGCCACGAGAGCGCCGAAGAAACCAGGTTTCTTAAAGAAACCTGGTTTCTGGAGGGTCACAATGGCCGAAACAATGAACAAGGCCGCTATATCTAATCGGGAGGTGTTCCATTATGACCCAAAAATCACGAAAAAGAATAGAACACTATCCGCCGGTTCCCCCTATACCAGAAGAATATTGGGAGGATAGAAAGTGGGCATATGACCATATTGACGAGATCGTGAAGAAATACCCTAACCTCTGGGTTGGTGTGGTCGATAAAAAAGTAATTGTTGCGGGTAAGATGATCGCTGAGATCGAGAGAATTGTCCAGGAGAAAACAGGGCGGAAAGATTTCCCGGTTATCTTAGCAGAAAGGGGGATACATGTCTATAAGAGTTAGGCTGGATTTTCAGACAAAGATCGACATGGATTTCCTGGGACGGTTCAAAAATCGTCCATTTTCTTGTGAAACCTTGCGTTCTTTCTGGAGTTTAGGCTTTAGCCTTTCATAACTAATGAAATCCTAAAGGATTAACTCCGGAAAGTTAATGATAATTTTTAGCCGCAAGCTTTCACAGTAAGGTGAACCATCCCGATTTCCTTTTAAGCGGTGTGAAAGTCCGATTGATCCGACTTATAGCAACGATCCGCCTGAAAACTGATGAGGGATGGACCAGAGAATACGATACCATTGTGGACACAGGAAACCCGATTTCCCTTATCCCGTTTTCTATATGGAACAAGGCACGGGTTAGATTATTATTACCTGACAAAACTAAGCTATACGGGATAGGAACCGGCGAGAAGACCTCTGTTTCAGGCAGGTTAGCAGAAGTCATTGGTGTTTTTCAAGATCAACAAAAGATTTTGCTGCCCTTGAGGATAAAGGCGTACGTTCTGGAAGATGATAGCGCTCCCCTTTTAATAGGCTTTGAGGATATACTTACGGATGGGAAATTGGTCAGCGATTATAAATCAAGAGAGGCTTATTTGGAGATGTAGCAATAGCTGTAGCTTTGCCTTAGTTAGCCTGGAAGTGGTAAGAAGTGGCAAGAGGCTACAAGGACTAGCAGTCTGTCGGAGAGAAAATCTATCTGTGCGCAATTTTGTAGTGGTCGAG
>JASEGY010000724.1:0-881 GCA_030019105.1 bacterium
CAAAAGTTGCAGCCCTTAAAAAGGCTCTTAAACTATCTAATCCTTCTGAAGTTGCCCAAGAGTTTGGCATCTCAGAAGAAACCCTACATAATGATTATAATAAAATCATTGAATTTCTTCCTTCTATATTCCCCCGAAAATCTTCGATAAAACGGATAGTTCATCGTTTTTTTTCCCTCAGATAACCCTTGCCCTGAATGCAAGAGTATAAATATATCCAGAAATGGGCGAAGATGGGTAATCAATTGGACAAAAAGAATCCTTTCCCGCATTCACTTAATTGACGATAAAGAAGTTGTCCAACAATATATCTGTAATGACTGCCATAAAACCTTTTCTTCTGAGAATGCCTCTCTCCTCAAGATATTACGCGAATCCGTTAAACTCTTTATCTGTAAGTTTATCTGTCTGCTTCGATTCAAAGAAGGACTATCGTTGCGGAGCATCTCTCGAATCGTTGGCTTTGCCTTTGGCATCAACTCTTCTTTGGGGTATCTTTCCAAATTTACCAACACCATCAGTCAAAGAGCTCAAAATAAGATGAAAAAGTTATCACTGGCCAAGGCCACTAAAAAGGCCATAGTAGCTATCATTGACGAAACCTTTCCTAAAATCTTCCACAAATCTGTCTCTCTTGGTCTGGTTATCTGTGAATATGGACTCATAAGAAGTCTTGGCTGTGTCAAAAAATCCTCCTCTTCTATCAGAGGCCTTGTACGCCAATGCATCGGTAAATCCTTTCAGCCCATCTTTTTGCTCGGTGACTTCTTGCCTGCTTATGCAGAAACAGCTAAAGGGCTCGGTCTTGTTCGACTGACTGATTTTGTCCATGCCATGCGACATATCTCTGAATATTCGATAAAGCAAAATTCAAATCACAC
>JASEGY010000724.1:891-1288 GCA_030019105.1 bacterium
TCTTTCAGGGTAAGGCGAGTCTTACCCTGAAAGACCATAAGAAGCTCAGTCCAAAAGAACGCAAAGAACTTCTCAGGCTCAAAAAGAAACTCTTGGAAAAACAGGTTATGTCGGTTATATGCACTCTCTTTAAGGGCTTCAAAAAAGAGTATCATGCTGTTGGCTATCTCTATATATTGGGAGCTTTGTCTGAGCTTTACAGATTAACAGAACAATTTCCCTCACTTGAGCCTCTCTATAAAGTTGTCAGTAAGTTCGTCTACAAGTATATTGATACCTGGGGGTACCAGATGGAATTGACTCGTCTGGCTCCCATTGTTCCCACCACCTCTAATTCGGTCGAATCCAAAAACTCAATCTTAAGAATCTTTTCGAGGCGAATCAAGGCATTTTATTC
>JASEGY010000725.1:0-1011 GCA_030019105.1 bacterium
TTTGTAAGCTAATAGCGCCTTTCCGCGCAGGTCATATGCTGTTATTACAAACACACTATTGGGCTTTGGGTCTAGAACATAAATAACACGCAGATACCGACCAGCTTGTGTTTGACCAATAGATATCCGTGATCCTTCTTGACCGGGCCGATCTTCACCAGGCTGGGATAAAATCTCTTTTACCTCACCTTCAGTCACTTTGTGTTTGTAAATATGAGGAAGATTTATCTCTGGGTCTATATAAAATCGAATATTCATTGCACTTTTCTTTGTTGATGATGACAGCTAACGAGCAAGCTCAGCCGCCGAGCGTAAGCGAGGTCGGTTGCAAGTGAGGTAGAACAGCCAGTTACCCGAACTGCCCCCTCTCAGATCCCCGCGTGCGGAACTACCGCACGAGGCTCCCCGAGACATCTCGCTTCCGCACTGACATATTTTGTTCTCCACATCTTCTCGCTATCATCCTTTGGCTGGTTTCAGTCCCATCACTGTCATAAGTGGTGCGAAAAGTCCTCTAAGAAGATCATTGAAGCCTTGCCAAACGCGTAATGCAAATAGATATTAGCTAAGATTGGTGAAACTACGCCGCCTTGAGGAGTCCCCTTGGTTGGCAAATTAAGCGTTCCATCTGGTTCAATGATACCTGCTTTTAACCATTTTCGGATCAGCCCGATGAACGCCTTGTCTTTGATGCGTTCCTCAAGCATACGAAGTATCCATTCGTGATCAATGTTATCAAAGAATCCTCGAATATCTGCTTCCTCGATCCATTCGTACCCGCCAAAACGCAGTTGCCGATTTAAATCTTCTATTGCCTGATGTATGCTTCTCTTGGGACGATAGCCATAGCTAACATCTTCAAAATCAGCTTCATAGATGGCAGTAAGAATTCGTGCCACTGCTGTCTGTACGAGTTTATCCTCCACCGCCAACAGGCCCAACGGCCGCTTCTTTCCTAGCGATTTTGTGATATAAACTCGCTTGACGTAAGGCGGGCGATAGCGTTTTTCC
>JASEGY010000725.1:1021-1287 GCA_030019105.1 bacterium
GGATTCAAGGTTTCTTCCATACTCCTCAAGACTTACTTCATCAATCCCTGGCGCTTTGTCCCGCTTTAAATAGCGAAAACTGTCACTCAGAAATTCCTCGTTCAGACAACCGTATAGGTCTCCAAACTTGTGATGTGGGTCTAAACATGCCCTATTTGCTATTCCCTCCAGTGAGGTTTTCATCTGGTATCTCCGTCCTTCGTTACGGTCAGATGTTTCCTATTGAGGCTACGATGTCCCGTCCGTCCCTTCCCCATGTGATCGGC
>JASEGY010000726.1 GCA_030019105.1 bacterium
TCAAAAAACCTGGTTTCTGTAACCGGCGGGGAACTTCCGCCGACGTGTACTACGATGAACAATGCCCACAAATAGAAATCAAAAGGAGGGCAAGGAATGAGCGAATTGGTTGTTGCACTTATCACTATCTTTGGAACTGTAGCCTCTGTGTCAGGCGTTGTGGCGTATGTATTTAACGGAACAAGAACATTAATCCGTGAGATGCATGTCACAACCAAAGAGATGCACGCCACACTCGTAGAAATCCACAGGGAAGGTGAACAGCGACATCAGGAGGTTATGGAAACCCTGAAGCAGCAGCGTCAGGATATGAAGCAGCATCATCAGGATATGGTGGAATTATTAAAGAGAGGCTTTGGAGGTATCCTCTTCAAAAGTTATGGTAGAACCCGTTCAGGTTGTCAGGTTCAGAGGTTCAAGGTTAGAGAGCGCGTAAGGTAACCAACCCTGGAACCGTGAACCCTGAACTTTGAACCCTTTGGCTCTTACCCTTAGATTTGAAGAGGATACGATGGTAGCGGAGAGTATCTGCACCCAAATCTTTTGTTGACAACTGCTATATTTATTACATGTCCCATAGGGACAACATATCGGTAGCAATAAATATTATACAAACATAAATGCCGTAGGCATGATATATTTAAAATTCAATCGGTTTAAAAATATATCGTTCATCATAATCAATTTCTACCAATATATCGTTCCTACGGAACTGATTAATTTGTAGATGGTTTTCTACCGATATTATGTTCCTAACGGAACGATTATCCAATAAAACGTATCCTCTTCAAATTTAATGGTAAGTAAAAAAGTAGGGATTGATAATTTAAGACTTTTTTACGTGAGCTATAGCATCTACCAACTCAATTTGAGGGGATATTCCAAGTTACCATTAAATTTGAAGAGGATACCTTTGGAGTAGCAGGGGCAAAATAACAATGTCGGCCAATCCCGGCATCGCCACAACAAGCCCAATAAGTAAACTGCATGTAATGTAATAGGAAAGATTACTGCTACAGGCGGTATAGAGCCACCTTATACTATTACCCCGCAACATTTGCGTTGTCCGCGAGAATTATGGCAAACACAGAAGTCAGGAATCAGGAATCAGGAATCAGGAAAAAGATGTGATCCTGACCCCTGACCCCTGATATTGATTTAGTTGCGGCAGAAGGCCACGCTATATCACACTATCAGGAGACGCGCAACTCTTTGGGGCATATTTTAGGTTTACCGCTTTATTCCACACCAGGATATGTAGTTTAATCTTATCCCCTGG
>JASEGY010000727.1 GCA_030019105.1 bacterium
CTTACTTCCTCTTTAGACTCGATCTTCACCACCTCGTCTGCTTCTTCGACCTCTGCTCCTTCAGCATCAAGTTTCGCAGTTTCAACCACTTCATCGCTTACTTCCCCGGACTCTACTCCTTCAGCCCCAAGCTTCGCAGCCTCGACCACTTCACCGCTTACCTTCTCAACCGCTACCTCTTCAACCTCGAGCTTCACAGTCTCAACTACCTCATCGCTCACTTCCTCAACCTCTGCTTCCTTAGTCTCAAAACTCGCAACCTCAAGCACTTTATCGACTACTTCCGCAACTTCTACCTCTTCCCCCTCGATTATCTCATGGCCTTCTCCCTCAACCCTTGATTCTTCAGCCTCAATTGTCGGAGTCTCGACTACCTCATCGCCTCTTTCTACTATTTCAGGCTCAACCTTATTGCTTACTTCCGCAACGGCCCCTATTTCTTCAGCCTCAATCTTCGCAGCCTCAACTATCTCGCCGCCTGCTTCAACAATCTTTGCTCCTTCACCCTCAATCTTCTCAGCCTCAACTACCTTTGCTTCTTCAGATTCGACCTCCAGCATCTCTACCACAGCGTCTACTTCCTCAACTCCTGCTTCTTGCTTCTCCACCTCTTCAATATCCGGAACCTTAGTCACTTCACCGCTTACTTCTTCTACCTCCGCTCCTTCAGCCTCTATCTTCGCAACCCCCGCTATCTCATCTCTCTCTTCCTCAACATTTGCTCTTTCGACTCCAATCCTTGCAACCTCAAACACCTCACCGGCTTCTTCCCCAACCTCTACTTCTTCAGCTTCAACCTTCCCAATCTCAACTACCTCATCGCTTGCTTCCTCAATATCTATCTCTTCAACCTTGATCTTCGCAACCTCGACTGTCGTATCACCTGCTTCTTCAACCTTTCTGCCTTCAGCCTCGATCTTTGCAA
Organism: bacterium; assembly: GCA_030019105.1. GTDB lineage: Bacteria > UBA9089 > JASEGY01 > JASEGY01 > JASEGY01 > JASEGY01. The sequence goes on from JASEGY010000727.1 coordinate 926, forward strand.
CTTCGACCACCTCATCGCTTGCTTCCGCGATCTCTATCTCTTCAACCTCAAGCTTCGCGGCCTCAAATACTTCACCGCTTACTTCCTCAACCTCTACTTCCTCAGCCTCAACCTTCACAGCCTCAAGCACTTCATCCCTTGCTTCCTCAGCCTCAGTCTCCTCCTCCTCAATCTTCGTAGTCTTAACTATTTCACCGCCTGCTTTTGAAATCTCTACTTGTTCAACCTCAATCTTTGGAGACTCAACTGTTTCCTCATCTGCTCCTTCAGCCTCGACCCTCCCAGTCTCAACCAGATCATCGCTTGCTCCCTCATTCTCTATTTCTTCAGCCTCGAGCTTT
>JASEGY010000728.1 GCA_030019105.1 bacterium
ACCACCATAATTCCAGTTATGCAATTTCTAAGACGCTGATCAAACCTGATGCTATCACACGAATATAATTAGATTGTGCTGCGCTCTCGTCAGGCAAGACCTGGTATACCATGCGTGGAGTCAACATATCCGGATCGTTGGTATTGATACAGATAGCAAATTGCGGCGTTAAATTTTGATGTTCCCTCATAAGTTTAGTCGGGATACCAGGCATCAACAAAAGGCCCCACGTGCCAATCCAGAAGAATCTGCGGCTGGTTCTCAAACCATTGCTCGACTTTATCCCGATGCTCATCGGTTATAGAACCACGGCCATCCAGCGCCACAAACCCGCTCCAGTCATCTCTACTGCCGCCACCGCCAAAGCTTAACCCGTTTGCTTCGATAGCCTCTTCGATAAACAAATCGATGAAGGCATCAAAGTCCTGGTCGGTAAGGACAGGGGTCATGCGGAATTGAACCTCAAACCCCATCTCCTGGAATTCACCTTTATGCAGCTTCTTGCGCAATCGCTTCCGCATTATCCGTCCTCCCTTTGTCTTTTCCGCCTAACGACTCAGGTTCAACGATGAACCTAATCTCTTAGATGGTCTCTGATTTATCCTGATACATCTTAGCGCGGCCTCTGGCCGCAACCAAACCAATTTTGGATTGCAGATTGCGGATTATGGAACGCTGAAATTGGAAATTGGAAATTAGGAAAAGCGTGAAAGCCTAATTTCTAATTTCCAATTTCAATTCGCAACCGTAACATTCTCGCGGACAACGCAAATGTTGCGGGGTAATAGTATAAATCACCACACCATTTTTTTTGATCTCGCTTAAGAAATCCAACTTAGAGGCATGTGCATACTCTTCTTCTGTAAAGCCAAGCGCTTCAATTACTGTAGCCTTAGCCTGCCAGGCAAACTTGCTCAACATAACCAGACGATCGAGATAAGTTACATTTCTGAAGTCATCTGAGATAACGGCTAAATCAATATCACTCCACTCGCCCTGTTGATTTTTTGCATATGAACCAAACAGGATGATCTTACTTACAAGGATGTATTTTTGCAACTCTTTCACAAATTGATTAATTACCTTTGAAGTTCCAATTTCTCCATTAACCATTTATAAATCTCCTGGGTTTTTCTATAGATATTTTCTGCTGCGTCCTTTGTTGGGACATCGACAGATTTTTTGTAGTCTGGATATCTGGCAATGATATAACGTGGATTTCGACACCCCTTTGGGAAAAATCTCGATTTTCTAAGTGCCG
>JASEGY010000729.1 GCA_030019105.1 bacterium
CTTCCTATTTCCCATTTCTTACTTCCTAATTTTTAAATGGCCGAAACGATGATCAAGGCCGAAATGAAGATGATGGTCAAGGTAATGCATGTAGTTAACCGGCTGAATTATGCCGGGCTGGAAATGGTAGTTTATAATCTGATCAGGCAATTAGACGCGAAATGGACTTCCTCTATCATCTGTTGTCTGGATGATGCCGGCCCCTTTGGAGAGGATCTGAAGTCGGATGGTTGGCCCATAATTGAGTTGGGCAGGCGTTCCGGGATAGATTGGCTGCTTCCCTGGAGGTTGGCCCGATTAATGTGTTCCCATCAGATTGACATTGTTCATACCCATAATGCCGCCCCTTATTTCTATGGAACGATTGCCGCCAAACTGGCCAGGATACCAGGGGTTATCTCTACTAAGCACGGAAATGAAGAAAGACAATCAAAACGATTGGCCGGCCTCTGTTACCGGCTGCTTTCTTTACTTAATAACCGGGTGGTTACTGTCTCGGATGAACTTAAAAATTATCTGATCACCCGGGGAGAAGTATCGCCTGCAAAGGTAATGACAGTAGTTAATGGGGTAGATGTGGATCAATATCAGATAAAGATTGATCGAACCGGAAAAAGAAAAGAGCTGGGTTTATCTGAAACAGACTTTGTGGTAGGACATACGGCCAGGCTTTCGCCGGTTAAGGATCAGTCTACGTTGTTAAAGGCTATCGCAGCAGCGATGAAAGTCTTTCCTCAGATAAGGTTAATTATCATTGGAGAAGGTCCTCTTAAGGCCCAACTGGAGGTCCTGGCAGATAAGCTCAAGATATCCGATAAGGTTTTCTTTTTGGGAATAAGACGGGATATGCCTGAGATCTTTCAGATCATGGACCTCTTTGTCCTCTCTTCTCTGAATGAAGGCACTTCTATGACTTTGCTGGAAGCGATGGCCGCTTCTTTGCCGATAGTAGCTACTAAGGTGGGAGGAAATCCTCAAATTGTTAAGGAAGGGGTAACAGGGCTATTGGTCCCTGTCCAGGATGTTGAGGCCATGAAGAGAGCGGTGATATTCATCCTGAAAGATAGGGCTAAAGCTGAGGCAATGGGCGAAGCAGGTCTGAGGAGGGTCAGGGAGAAATTCAGTCTGAAAGAGATGGCCGACATTTATGAAAGACTTTATCGACCGGCTCTTGCTCAGATGAACAAGGCCGTAATATGGTATCCTCTTCAAATCTAAGGGTAAGAGCCAAAGGGTTCAAAGTTCAGGGTTCA